>CAZXAC010000173.1:0-5666 GCA_964638335.1 uncultured Lentisphaera sp.
GGGAGACATATTGCCATCCCAATTCTTGTGCGTATTTGATTATAGGGTTTTGAACCCCGCTTCGTTCGCTCATAGTGTTATGTTGTTAACCCGAATCTCGCCCGACATCAAATTGTTGAGCGTTGATTTGAACAGGTCGGTTTTTACGCTTGTTAATTTCTTGACGTTTTCAATCTTGGCGTCAACAGCGGAAAATACTTTTGCAATTTCTTGCTGTTCGCTCATCAGTGGTAACGGCAGCAAAAGCTGCTTCGCCTTAGCTAAAGTAAAATGTTTGAAAATCGTCTTATCCATTATCTTCTCAAGTGCATTCGTCCTTGAAAATACCAGTGCGTAATATAGGAACTCCGTATCTACTGTATCTGACTTGATTATGCCAAGCACGTTTTGAGTCGGAGCTACGGGTATCGTGTTAATCGTGACTTCGCCAGCAGTACCGTACATCGTGAATAGAATTGAATCAGCGGGCAACAAATATGCACTGGAGTTGTTCAGTCCGTCCTCTGTTATATTCAGATTGGTTTTGGTCAAATACTTACGAGCATTCACAACATCCTCAACTTTTACCAGCGGGACGTTGCCGCCCCAGAAATTCTTGTTTCCAGTTTTGGGAGTCCCGCCAGCCTTCAGCTTTTGGCTAACTTTTTCCAGGGTTGTAACTTCCCAGCTCTTCGGGATTTTGCCAATCTCGGTTTCCTTGAGCGGTTCGCCGTTCAGCCCCTCGGTAAAAATCTTCTTCATCAGAGCGGCTTTCAGCTCCGTAGTAGTCTTAATAATGCTGTTCTGATTTTCAATCGCTTCCTGAATTTTTGAGAGGATGGTGGCGATGGTTTGCTGTTCTGAAAGTGGTGGCTGTACAACCTCGTACTCTTTCAGAATTTTGAAATGCCTATTATAACCTCTGCTTGGGATGTTGAGATTTTTGAAAAAGTAATATAGGAACTTAGGATTAAAAAGTCTCGTATTTGGCGTAAGCACTTTTGTACCATCAGCCCCAAGTATGTAAGGGAAGTCAACGTATTTGAAAATTCTTGTGTGGTCTCCGAAGATTATATGCGGCACATCGTGTTTAATCACTCGCCCATCCTCATCGGAATAACCAGCAATGTAATCTTGCCCCTGGTCAACTACGGGAATACGCCCCGTTTTCTTGATCTGTGAGGTATTAATTTGATGCTCCCGTGAAATTTGATTTTTCACAATCGCATCCGTAAATTTTTGTGTTGCCCAGGTTGTCATAACTGCATCTTGCCAAGGATTTTTTTCAGTTCCTTGTCTATTGTTACACTCTCGGCTTCAAGCGTTTCTAGTTCCACCACAATTTCCCTGACTGGCTTTAATTCTTCACTGTTGCCGTTCTGGATGTAACGGGTTGGTGAAAGGTTGTAATCGTTCTTGATCACGAGCTCCTTGGTAACGAGTTTAGCCTTACCCTCAACGTCTTTCCAACCATTAAAGAGCTCAATAATTTCTTTCTGCTTTGTCGCTGGAATAAAATTCTTCGGCTTGCCCTTTTCAAATTCCGCTGTGGCGTTGACCAGGAAAATTTTATTTTGTCGGCTCTTCGGCTTTTTCTTGTTCAGAAATACAACCACGCCAGGGGCGGTTGTGTTGTAGAATAGATTATCGGGCAAATACAAGATTGCTTCAACAAGGTCGTGCTCAACAAACCACTTGCGAATTTCTTTTTCTTTATTTGTTTGGTTATTACCCGAACCACGGGAGACCGCTCCAGTGTCCAGCACAACAGCAGCCCTTCCCGTATCCTTTAATGAGGCGAGGACGTGCTGCATCCATCCCCAGTCCGCACTGCTGTGCGGTGGCTTACCTCCAACGAAACGATTATATTCGTCATTTTCAAAATCAGTCTCGGTGAAAATATCTTGATTCCACATCGGATTGGTCACGATGCGGTCAAACCTCTTGAGCTTGTTACCATCCTTGAATTTAGGGCGGCGCATCGTATCATCCAGTTCAATCTTGCACTCCATATCGTGAATGACGGCATTCATATTAGCCATTGCCCAGGTACTGGCAATGGCTTCCTGTCCGTAGAGTTTGAGCGAGCAGTCATCCTTCTTGCCTCGGCTTTTTTCAACCGCTATCTGTGCTTTAATAAGAAGACCAGCAGAACCGCAGCACGGGTCATATACTTCCATTCCCGGCTCGGTTTCTATAATCTCCGCCATCAGCATCCCAACTTCGCCAGGCGTGTAGAACTCACCAGCGGATTGGCCGCCGTCTTCAGCGAATTTACGAATCAGATACTCATAACTTTTACCGATGATATCTGCCTCAACTTCATCCAAACCCAGCGGCTTCTGGCTGATTTTTTCAACTAAACGGATAAGTCCCTCATCGGTAATGATGCGCACGCCGTGCGTGGTGGCATTGAAATGTGCTCGATCAATGATTCCCTCAAGGCGAGGATTCTCGCGAGCAATCTCTCGCATTATGTCGTCCAGTCGTTCGCCAACTTTGTCGGTAAGGTTGCGTACAACGCTCCAGATTGGTTGACTCTCTAGGTCGGCGGGCTTGAGTGGAATGTAGAAGCGCACCAACGTGTGGTCTTTTTCAATCAATGCCAACGCTTGCCCTCGGCTCTTCTTGAGCTTCGTGGCTATACGGTTAATTTCATCATCAAAAACATCACAGAGACGCTTGATGAAGACGAGCGGCAAAATGAAATCCTTGTACTTCACCGCATCAACTTCGCCATGTATAGAGCAAGCAGCATCCCAAAGCCAAAATTCTAAAGATTTTTCTTTTTGCACTTTTATCCTTTTTACCATAAATTCAATTTATTCTTGACAATCTTCCTTAATCTTAGCCTTTCGGGAGTGTTTTACAAGCTACATTACGGTCTAAATCACAGCCTTTGCTGAGGAGACAAGCACATGGTTTTGCCACATTGCGGTCGGCTTGAAAATTACCTAATTATTCAATCCTCCCAAGACACCCACGGTTTCTTGTCGCCGCTTGCCAAACTCGCGACTGTTTTCCTCGACGAGGAAATTTTCCCAAAATCTCCCCGGCCCCTTCCAACCGCAATGGTTAAAATATGGCTATTACCAAAAGAACCCGCCAGCTGGCGGGTTCTTTGTTGATAATTAGCGTTTTGCCCATTGCGGTGCCCTTCTTGCGCGTTTCAAACCAAATTTCTTGCGCTCTCTCATTCTTGAATCTCTGGTTAAGAATCCCACTTTCTTGAGCCTCTTGCGGAATTCGGAATTGAAGACTTCCAAAGCGCGGGCAATACCATGACGGACGGCTTGGGCTTGCGAATGCATGCCACCTCCCTGCACCATGACCGTGAATTTGTATTTATCAGAAACCTTCATCACCTCCAAAGGAGAGAGGACTTCGGTTTGCATCGTCAAATCGCGGAAATAGTCTTTGTAATCTTTGCCATTAACCGTGATGGATTTGTCGCCAGTGGAAAACATCCTCACCCTTGCGGTGGAAGTTTTGCGCCTACCTACAGCCTCAATGTATTTGCCATTGTCGGCAGCTTCTGCCTTGGGGGCCGCGGCTTTGCGCTTGCGGGGTTCTTTTACTTTTACGATTCCGAGTTTCAAATCTTCTGCCATATTATTTATGCGCTGATTTTAAGCCTTTTCATCTGCCTAGGGCGGAGCTTGTTGGCAGGCATCATGCCGCGGACTGCTAACCACAAAATCCTGTCGGGTCTCTTTTCCGCCATACTCTTAGCCGTGGTTTGCGTCACATTGCCGATATTGCGGCCATGTTTGAAATAAACCTTTTGCTTCATTTTATCTCCGGTCAGCTTGATCTGGGAAATATTCTTAACTTCCACAAAATCACCCGAATCCAAATGGGGGGTGTAGCCGGCCTTGTTCTTGCCGCGCAAAATCAGGGCAATCTGGGAGGCCAACCTGCCAACCACTTGGCCGGCAGCGTCGATGCTATGGGTTTTTCTTTCAATCTTGGTAGTCATAGTTCTTAAATAAGTTCAATTACGGCCATGCGGGCGGAATCACCCTTCCTCTGCCCCAGCTTGGTGACGCGCGTATAACCTCCTTTGCGGTCGGTATATTTGGGCGCGATTTCTTTGATAATTTTCTTGGAAGCCTCTTCGCCGACATAAGAATTTATGTAGCGCAAAGCTGCGAGATCCTGCTTCTTGGCTCTAGTAATCAAGCGTTCAACCTTGCCGCGGATTTCTTTGGCCCGGGCTTCGGTGGTGGTAATCTTGCCGTGTTTGACAAGAGCCTCTACCAAAGACCTGAAGAATATTCTGCGTTGGTCGGTCTTCCTATGGAATTTTCTGCCTTTGTTCTTCTTAAACATAACTGTCTTTTTTTACTTCTTTTCTTCTGATCTGAAAGATTCAAAAGTTTTTATTAAAATATCGATAGCCTGATTAAAGGCTTCCTCGGGGGTGATGCTGCCATCAGTTTCCAAGCCCACGATAATCTTGTCAAAATCGGTCCTGTCTCCCACGCGGGTATTTTCTACCGCCAAGGCTACTTTCTTCACCGGGTTGAAAATCGCATCAATCATGATTTCGCCGATTTCCAATTTGTTCTTCTTGCGGCGTTCCACCGGCTCATAGCCAATGCCCTTTTCGATGGTGATTTCCATTTCCAATTCGGACGATTTCTGAGTTAAGGTGGCAATGTGGGTGTCGGGGTTGATGAGCTCCAATTCAGAGGTAAGCCTAAAATCTCCACCAGTCACTTCTTCCTCGCCCTTCACTTTCAAGGTGGCTACCTGCGGTTCAGTAGAAAAACTCTTGAAGCGCAGCTGCTTGAGGTTGAGGATGATGTTTAATATGTCTTCTGAGACACCTTCCAAAGTAGAAAATTCGTGCTGGACATTCTTAATCTTCACGCGAGTCACGGCCGCTCCCTCCAAGGAGGAAAGCAAAACGCGGCGCAAAGAATTGCCGATAGTCGTACCATAACCCGGATAGAGGCCGTCTATCTCGAATTTGGCGAAATTCTCTTTCTTCTCTATGATCTTTGGCTGTGGTGGCAAAGGAATCATATTTGTTTTTATTTTTATTTAGGTTTAGCCCGGATTTAATTTTTTTATTTTGAGTAGTGCTCAAAAATAGCAGAAGTCGAGACGGGCAGGGCGACTTCTTCGGCTGTCGGGAAACCGACAACCTCGCCTTCCAAGGTATCAAAATTAATCTTGACCCAGGAAGGAGCTTTGTACTTTTTAATTTCAATGGCCAATTTTTGGAAGTAACCGTTCTTCTTGGATTTGTCGGAGACAATTATCTTGTCACCCTTGCGGCACTGGTAGCTGGCCACGTCAACTTTGCGGCCATTAACCTTGAAATGCCCCTGGGAAACCATTTTGCGGGCCTGCCTCAAGGAAGTGGCGAAACCCAAGCGGAAAATGGTGGAATCCAATCTCATTTCCAATTTGCGGATTAAAGCGTCTTCGGCCTTAACCTTAGAGCTGGACAATTTTTCCAAAACTTCATTGACGTAATTCTTGAATTGCCTTTCCCTCAAACCATACCAAGCCTTCATTTTCTGTTTTTCGGAAAACTCCCGGCCGAAATCAGTGATAGAGGTTCCCCTCTTGGGGAGCGGCCCCGGAGGAGTCGGGCGCCTGGTCATGGCGCACTTGGCACTATAGCAACGGGCTCCTTTGATAAAGAGCTTCGTGCCGGTTTTTCTACAAATTTT
>CAZXAC010000174.1:0-5634 GCA_964638335.1 uncultured Lentisphaera sp.
GAAAAGCTGATGGTAGGGCGGATTTCTTTTTTTTTCTTTCTGGTTGAACGTCCAAAGCTCGGCTTGCCGCCTGTATGAATTCTGACCAAGAGCCGAACCTGTCCTTTGGTTTTTTTGCCAGCATTTTTTTCAAGAGTTCGATGGTTCCATGAGATATCTTAATATCTGGGTCCCTATCTCTAGGATCTGGGAATAGCGCGCTCATGTGCATTTCAATTATTGTTTCCACCTCTTTCGCATCGTAAGGAGGAAACCCCGCAATCATATGATAGAGAGTCGCTCCGAGGGAATAGAGGTCAGTACGCCAATCCAAGTTCAGTCCCTTGGATTGTTCCGGACTCATATAAAAAGGAGATCCCAGTATCTGCTCGCTTCCATCCTTTTTTTTCAGATCGAAGCTTTGGGCTATGCCAAGATCCATCAAAAAGACTTCTTCCTTTCTGTTTACCATTATATTGCCTGGCTTTACGTCTCTGTGTAGCAGGCCATGCTTATCCCATGCGTATGAAAGTATTCCGGCTATTTTTATTCCAACATCCAGAGCTTTCTTTTCTGGAATTCTTCCATCTCTGTAAAGGATTTTTTCATAATCCTCTCCCTCCACGAAAGTGGTAGCCATGTAGAAAAATTCTCCTTCCTCTCCTGCATCTATCGCTCTCACGATGTTTGGGTGGTTCAATTTCCCAGAAAGCTGTACTTCTTTTTTAAACTGCCCTATAATGCTCCTGTCGGAGGAATATTCCTTGGCGAGTACTTTGAGCGCCACGCGCCTATCCATAGAAATCTGTTTGGCGAGATATATGTTGCCCATTCCGCCTTCGCCAATCTTTCGGATAATTTGAAAACCTCCAAGAAAAGACCCAGGCGGAAGCACTGATGATGGAATCACGAGTAGCTGTCCGCAATTCGGGCAAGACGATGTCTTGTCCGAGAAATCCGACTCGGCCTCGAACATCTCGTTGCAATTTGAACACTGATAAGTTTTCATTATTCCTATATTGAATCCTTTAGACAATCAATGACATTCTCCATGACGCAAGCATCGAGGTATCTATGCGGAATATACTGGTATTTTTTAGTTTTCCAAGCCGACCCAAGGGTCGGGGGATTAGACCCAATTTAGATTAATATTCGCATAATTGGGAGTGCGGATTTTCCAACCCGCGAGCCGTACCAGACCCCGCTTTGAATAGCCACTTATACGGCGGGCTGAAAAGTTTAACACTATCAGCATGGTCCCACTCCGTTATTTAATGAACATTTTACTTCGATTATACTAAAATTCATTGAGCAAATATACTTCCTTAGACATAAAATCTCAAAGAATCATCTGATTTTGTTTACGTCAAGATTGTTCATGATATTAATTGCATCCTTGTTTCCTTTGTCTGCGGCCAACTTCAGATATTTATCCGCTTCTTCTTTCGAAACAAGGTCCCGATTTTCTCCATCTAGAAAAAACTTCACCATTTCAATCTGCGCCCTTTCATCTCCTTGTTCCGCCGCCTTTCTAAACCAAAATACTGATGCTGGGATGTCCTTAGGAAATCCGTCTGAGTTTTTGTATATCACACCTAGATTGAACTGACTGCGAGCGTCTCCCAGTTTTGCCGCCGAGAGAAAGAGGCGGGCAGCCTTTAGAGAATCCGGAGTTTCCCCTATTCCCTCTTTTGCGAGCACACCAAGAGAAAAAATCGCCCTGGGATTGCCGGAGGCGGCAGAAATCTCAAAACATTTGCGGGCTTCCTTAATGTCCTGTTTTACATTCTCACCCGTTAGAAACATGTTTCCAAGAACATAAAGAGCCATGGGTTCCTTCTTATTTGCGGCCTTTTTGAAAAGTTCGACGGCTCTGGCTACGTCTTTTGGTGTATCTTTCCCATTATAAAAAAGATGAGCCAATTTTGCAGAAGCCTCAGGGTCTCCGAGGTCCGAAGCCCTTTCCAAAAGCTTCATCGCTTTTAGCACATCTTTATCGCAACCTATTCCAAGGTAAAGGCAGTCCGCAAGCATTCTAAGAATAAGCGGACTGTTTTCATTTTCGATCTCTTTCAGCAATGGATATGCTTTGTTCGCCTTTTCTCCTCCCAGAGACATTCTAAGTTCGGCGAGTTTTAGAAATGCCGGTTTGTATCCTTCTGACACTAATTTTTCCAATTCAGATTCCGCCATTTCAAGGTCGGGCTCCACAGCTTTGCTGCCATCGCGTGCCGAAACTCCCCGAATAAGGCACACGGCAAGATTATATTTTGCCTCTTTTATACCGCCGGCAGCAGCCTCCAGATAGCAAGCGTAAGCTTTAAAAGGATCCTTTTCTATACCCATTCCTCTGTCGAAGCATATTCCAAGGTTGAAAAGAGCCCCCTTGTGTCCTATCTGGGCGGCCTTTTCAAAAGCTTTAAAAGCTTCAGAATAATTCTTTTCTTTGCCATCTTTACCGTAAAAAAAGGAGTTTCCAAGTTTGAAAAGCTTTTCGGCATTGGGTGAGAGATTTTCTGGATCAACTGCGTAAATTGTTAGGGATATATAAGAAATAAAACCCAGAAAGAGGAAATACCATAAACGCGCAGGTTTTCCAGTCGCGTTGTATTTATACGAAATTTTCATTCAGGTTGAGTCGTATCTGAGGAACCCAGAAATTCCATGAAGGCCTTCTTGTAACGTCCCTCATCCTCTTTGGACATGGATTTTTTGAGCAATTCTTGGTAGTTGTGTATTGCACTTTCAGCTTTCTGTATAAGCTTCTTAGCGCATTCGAAGGCGGCTCTCTCAGCTTCGGAAAAGACGGCGTCCTCAGACTGTATCTGGGCGGCGGCACTCCTGCCAATAAAATCACTTATCTTGTCTTTTTCTATCTGAAATATTATCTGGTGGTTACAAAGAGTCAAAGCCGCTTGAACAGTATCCGCAAGCAGAAGCATGTAATGTCCAAGAGGATTGTTTTCGTGTCTCTTTTTTTCCTTAAAGCCGTCACCGAAAAATATCTGCCTGCCAGTCTCTATTCCGGCAACAAGATAGAAAAGAGCCTCCTCATATTTTTTGCTTCTCTCATCGGCTCCAATGGAAGAAAAATCTCCTCCCAATATGTTCATAGCCTTCTCAAAAAGAGCATCTCTTTTGCCAAGCAGAGCCGGTGTATTTATCAGAGCGAGACTGTCCGAAGAAAAAAACCTTCTCCCCCTCTCCAGACATGGAAAAAAGACTCATGGTCTTTCTTATCCTGTTAAACAACTGTATGTCCTGTATTCTGGTCATTTTACCCTGCCTATGGGAGGTTCTTTCCCAGTTCTGCCATCACAAGCTGAAGGTCTGCCCATACTGTTTTTTTCGCCGAAGGATTTCTTAAAAGGTATGCCGGATGGTAAGTTGGCATTGTTTTTATTCCTTTTATCTCAAACCATTTCCCTCTGGCTTCATTTATTCCATTCACGCCTAGAAGAAATCTCGCTGGAGTTGCCCCAAGCAGAACTATTGCCTTCGGTTTCACCACTTCAATTTGACGCATCAGATAGGGAATACACGACTCGGCTTCGTCCTTTTCTGGAACCCTGTTTTCAGGCGGACGGCACTTTACCACATTTGCTATATAAGTTTCCTCGCGTTGAAACTGCATCGCATTTATCATTTTTGTAAGCAATTGTCCAGCCCTTCCCACGAAGGGACGTCCTTGCATATCTTCGTCACGTCCGGGCCCCTCCCCAATAAACATCAATTCCGCATTGGGAGCTCCTTCTCCGAAAACAAACTTTGTCCTTCCTGCGGCAAGTCTGCATTTTTCGCAGAAACATATTTTCATGTTAAGCTCTTCCAGGTTGGACGATTTTTTCCAATCATCCGAAACTTCTAGTGGTTTACCTGGCAACTTGCCGCTAGGGGGGCGATACGATTTGATGTTCTCAGCTTTAGTCTCGGGCTCACGATGATCCGCCTTCAAATTTGGAAGTGTCTGCGCTGGCTTATTTGATTTGAGCCCGAAAAATTTAGTTAGGACATCCCCTGAAATCTCCGCGTAAGTTTCTCTAAACATCTCCTCGCCCAAGAAATCCCTTATTTCGCTCCATATTCCTAGTGTCGCCATGAAAGATTACCAATTTTTTTGCTTTTTTAGAAGACCAAAATATAATACATGCTATTTCCCCTTCTTCAACTTTTGCCGGAGAGAGCATCGTTGCGAGACAAAAAACTTAAGGAAATTTTCTAAAGCATGAAAAAAAATATAATTCCTACAGTTTTCATATTTTTTGCGATATTTATTTTATCTTGCCTAAATTCCGATGCCGCAAGCCCGGCCATGAACCAGTTGGCCGCATTTGCGAAAGATTCTTTTGATAAAATTGAGATAAGTTTTTACGAGTATTTCAACTTTGGTGATTTTGAAGCCTGGCAGGGGGCGTTTTTCCTTGCGGGAATTCTTTTTGCGGTAGTCTTCGCAAGAACCATAAGCTGGGTTATAAACAAAAGGATCCAAATAATATCAGAAAACGAAAAACACCAAATACAGGTTCTTTTATTGATGGCATTGGAAGCCCCTATAAGACTCACGATATTTAGCATTGGGCTCTATGTCAGCGCAATACCGCTGTTCGTAATGTTTTCCGATCAGGTAAGAGTTTATTTTGGAAGACTTTGCCTCGCCATGGCGGCAATATCCGCTTCGTGCATAATATACAAACTAACATCCGTGATAGAGCACCTGCTCTTGAGATTCAGTCATCGTAATAGTAATAATATCGATGACATGGTGATATCTGCCGCTAGGCGAACATTAAGAGTGCTCATAGTAATATTCTCCATCACTTTCATCGGCCAAAACATATTGAAAATGAACATAACCGCGCTGCTCGCCGGAGCAAGTGTCGCCGGACTAGCGATAGCCTTCGCCGCGCAGGACAGCATAGCCAACTTCTTCGGCTCTATGATGATAATAATGGACAGGCCTTTCAAGATCGGGGATAGAGTAAAAATCGCCTCAACCGACGGTATAATTGAGACAATCGGCTTCAGAAGCACAAAAATAAGAACTCTTGATGGACATCTTGTGTCTATTCCAAACAAAAAACTGGCGGAAAGTGAAATAGAAAACATATCACAAAGACCACACATCAAAAAAACCACCAATTTGACCGTCACATATGACACAAAACCAGAAAAAATGGAAAGGGCCATAGAAATACTTCATGAAATTTTTGACAATCACGAGGGGTATGACAAAAACTTTCCCCCAAAAATATTCTTCAGCTCCTTCAACGACTGGTCTTTGAATATAATGGTGGTTTCATGGTATCATTCAAACGATTTCTGGAAATTCCAAGAGTGGAACCACAGGAATAATATTGAAATACTCAAACGCTTCAACGCCGAGGGGATTGAATTCGCATTCCCTACAAATACCACATACCTCGCTGGTGACTCCAAGAGACAACTGGAAATCTCCATCAAGGGACAAAAGTCCTCACCATCCTGATTTTTGCAACTGCTTCATGTATATTTCACGAACAGCGTTGCAATTGTCGTTCGCAGAATATTAACGATATGTCATTTCCCTGCGTTTTGCGGCTCAATCAGCCAGTTATATAACTGAGCCGATTGCAAAATTGCCTTTTAAAAGGATCGCCAGCCCTATGGCTGGCTCTT
>CAZXAC010000175.1:0-5627 GCA_964638335.1 uncultured Lentisphaera sp.
CAAAACCAAGGAGCCCCATCATTGACAGTGGCATTCTCGCTAGAAAAAGAGCGAGGAACATTCCTATCAGGGCGAGGGGAACTGTGCCCATTATTATCAGCGGTTTTGTCCACGACTCTATCGAGGCGGCTATCAGAAGATAGGTCAATATGATCGCACTGATTATGGCGAAAAGAAAATCAGCCTGGCCTTCTTTCATCTTTTCGATTTGGCCTGCGAAACGTATTTTGTATCCGGGAGGCAGAAGGTCAGGGATCTGTCTTTCGACGAAGCTTGATACGGTGCCTAGGGCGACCCCCTTTTGGGGATTCGCATAAACTTTTACGGTCTTACTTTTGTCGACTCTGACTATTTGTATGGGTACTCTGTCCTTTTGTGATTCGGATATAGTCTCAATATTCAGCGGTTTCCCAGATTTGCTTCCGAAGTTGAGTCCTGTCACTTCTGAGAGATCGTCCATTTCTTCGGAAATAACTCTGATATCCAAAGAACGGTCGCCAAGTTTGTATGTGCCTGCTTTAGTCCCATCCACCGCGCCTCTTATTATTCCCCCTAACAAGACAGGGCTCATGTTCATATCATTCAATATAGGAAGTTTTGGTAGCACCTTGAGTTCTGGTTTTCCTGGTCGCACGTTTGTTTCAAGATCCGTCACCAAAGCGCTTTTCTTTATAGCTTCTTCAACGACAGCCGATGTTTTTTCAAGAGTTTTCAAATCATCTCCCGATATCTCCATTTCTATGTTGCTAGATGAGCCTCCCACCGGAGATGGGACGTTTACCGTTGATCTAAATCCTGATTTCTCTGATAGAAAATTCCTAAACATAGCTCGCATTTCATCGAGATTATATTTTCTTTCATTTTTGCGAGTTGTTTTTACATGGATTTCGGATAGAAATACGCCCTCCGAAACTTGACCTATCACCCCTTGGGTTTTCCCGCATACGACCGAAGTTTCAAGAACCTCCGGCAGATTCCTTATCTGTTTCTCGATATTAAGGGTCGCGGATTGGGTTTTTAGAAGATTGCTGTCAGACGGAAATTCGAGTTTTATAGTATATTCACCCCTGTCGTTGTCAGGGAAAAATGCCAGACCCACTTTTGGTGCGATGAAAATTAATGTCGCAAAAAGGAGAAATATCGCCAGCGATGGAGCCCACCAGGAATGCTTGCCCAGCCTCTGTAGATTCCTCCAGTAGAAATTTTCAGTTTCTTCATAAAATTTATTCCAGTTGGTCACATACCATCTCATGATTTTATGATGTTCGGGCATTTTTTTCCTAAGGAGTTTTGATGCGAGCAGGGGAGTCAATGAAAAGCTCACAATAAGTGAAACGACTGTCGCCCCGGTCATTGTTACCGCAAACGGCGCGAAGTATCTGCCTATGATGCTGGACATCATTGCTATTGGCACGAATACCACGACATTTGTCATCGCGCTCGCAAAGACAGGTAGTGCCACCTGTGCGGTTCCTTTCCTAGCGGCTTCGTCCGGAGGCATACCTTCTTCCAGCTTTACAAAAATATCCTCAATTACCACTATGGAGTTTGTCACCAGAGTTCCTACGGATGTTCCAAGTGCTAAGAGTGTAGGATTGTCTAGAGTGTAGCCGAAAATTCTCATTACACCGAAGGTGGCTATTATAGATACAGGCATGGTGATCGTGACGATGATCGTGGACCGCACTTCGTGAAGGAACATGAATAGTATCACGGCTGTAAGAAATATTCCAAGAAATACGCTTGACCATGCGTCGTCAACGCTGGCTTTTGTAAAATCTCCCTCGTCAACAAACCAGTTGATTTTTATCCCTCCAGGAAGAGTGCCGCTGGAATTTATCTCATTTAGTTTTGTTTTTACCCTGTTTACTACTTCGACGGAGTTTGCGTCGCCTTTCTTGACAATTTTTATATTTACCGCCGGAATCCCGTTGTAAAATGCTCTCGTCCTATTATCCTTGGAACGAAATGCGATTGTCGCGATATCGCGCAGATAAACTCTGCGATCCGGATCCGTATCTATCTCCAAGTTCTCAAAGTCCGATATGGTTTTCATCTCCGAATCCATTGTTACGTTGAATTCGCGAGAGTGCTCTTTTATCGTCCCGGAAGGGATCTTTACATTTGTGGATAATATCTTGTTCACTACGTTCGTAACGTTGAGTCCGGTGGAGGCGAGTTTCCTTTTGTCGAGCGTGACATGCAGTTCTAGGTCTTCTCCACCGGCAATTTTAACCTCTGCTACTCCTGGTATCGTAGAAAATTGATCCGAAAGTTCTTCTTTCGCGTAATCATAAAGCCTATCCAGCGGTATTTCACCAGTGAGAAGAAGGGTGACCACTGGCAGGGAGTTTATGTCGAACTTAAGTATATTCGGTTCCTCTACGTCCGGAGGGAAATCATTTATTATAAGATTAATTTTCTCTCTTACATCCACGGCAGCCACATCTACATCGATGCCGAGGTCAAATTCGAGAAGTGTCTGGCATACGTTGTCCATACAGGTTGATGTTACGTGTTTCAATCCGTCAATCTTTGAGACTGCGTCCTCAATTTTTTTTGCCACGTCGACTTCAATAACTTCAGGATTTGCTCCGGGGTATAATGTGGTAACTGTTATGTACGGGATATCTATTTCAGGCATTACCGAAAGTCCCAGTTTTTTGTAAGAGCTTAACCCGAAAAGGACTATTACGAATATCACGCACAGTGTTGCAACTGGTCTGCGTACAGAAAAATCGCTTAGAAACATTTTACTGAGCCCCTTATTTTTTCAGAGTTGCTGTTGTTGGTGAGGCTGCTTTGATCTTGTCGCCGTTGTTAAGAAGCCACTGACCTTCGACTATGATTTTTTTGTCGGTCAAATCGGGGCTTTGGATTTCTATCCAGCCGTCTTGTTCGATGCCAGTGACAACTTCCATTTCCTCAGCGATTCCTGGATCCTTCCATGCGAAAAGTATTTTTCGTCCTCCTTCTCTTTCCAATACTGATGATGCAGGAACGCCGACGGCATTCTTCTTTTCAATTATGAGTCCTATGTCGCATAGCATCCCGCTTACAATTCCGTTTTCTGGCGGGATCTTTATTTTTATCTTGAATGTCCTCTTTACGGGATCTATGTTTGGCGCGCAATAGCTGACAGTAGCTTGAACGGTTTTTGATCCGATGCTTATTCTTGCTGAAGTACTATCTTTCTCTATGAGGTGATAATAATCACTGCCGACGAAAGCGATAGCCTCCAGGGAAGCGGGATTTTCAACATGTAGTACGGGCTTAGCCTTGTCAGCATATTCCCCTACTTCCTTGAATTCGGCAGAGACTATTCCATCGAAATCCGCTCTTACTATTGAATCTGAGAGATTCTTTTTGGCGATCTCTAAATTGCTTTTCGCTTTGTCTCTCAAAGCTTTTGAGTGCGCTAGGGAAGCCTCGCTCTGCTTCAGATCGGCAAGCGCTTTTTTCCAATACAATTCCTGACGTTCATACTCATCTTCCGAAATTACTTTTTCCTGCCTTAATTTCACTGCTCTCTTGTAATCTATTTCAGCTTTTTCCATCTGAAGTTTTGCGATTTCAACACCTATTTCAGATTTAAAAACATTTGATTCAACAACTTTCAAATCCTCGGTCGCGGAGAGCAATTCGTTCTCCAGAGCTATCTTGTCTATCTGAAAAAGCACGTCCCCCTTTTTAAAACTTCCTCCTTCGTCAACTGGGCGCAGGTCAACAACCCCCTCGACCCTGGATGAAAGTTCAGCATATTCTCTCGCTTCGATATTGCCGTGAACTCTTACAATCTTCTCAAAGAGCTTTTGCTCCGGAATCGAAAATTGTACGGATACATTTTTTTCGATATTTCTATTATCTTTCCGGCAAGAAACAACTAAAATCGAAACCCCAATTAAAATGAAAAATAAAGATTTATTCTTTAAGCTAAACATAATTATCTCAAGACCATATTTATTGTTTTTATAATATTAAGAGTTAAATCTACTTAAGTTTTCTCGTGTTTTGTTTGCCTCTCTCCCTTTTCCTTTTTAAAATCCATGAATAAGTCTTTTCAACACTGTGCTCCACTATCCTTTTTAGGTTCTCAGAAGTAAAATCTCTGCTAGGAAATCGAGCGTTTACAATGGTTTTCGCATGCAGATAAAAGACGCATTCGGAGATCACCGAGAACGCTTCTATATAAACTTCGTCCTGTGAGGTTTCTTCAGGAAGTACTTTACGTATGTGTTCAGCAAGACTTTCAAGCCTGTGGCGCATATTTTTGTCGAATATGTCGGAAAAGATTCCAGAAGGCGCTAAAAATTCCCTCGCGAATATCATGCATTTATATTTTTTTAGAGGATCATTGCTCGATATGTCGAATAAGATTTGCTCCATCCATTTTTTTAGGTCAGATTTCCATTGCGCCATATCACCGTTCCATTTTCCACCTAAAGGCTTGATGAATTCTTCGTCCGATTTCATAAGGAACGCGAATACCTCCTTGTATAAAGCCTCCTTGCTGGAAAAATGATAGTTGACCGAAGCAAGATTCACTCCAGCTATCTGGCATATGTCCCGGATTCTGGCTCCAGCAAAACCCTTTTCCGCGAATTCCCTGCTGGCCTCCAGCAAAATTTTATCTTTTGTGCTCATAAAAAATCTCAAACATTTGTTTAAAACGATATTTTAATACATCTGTTTTATAATTCAAGAGTTTTTTATAACTTATTTCATGCTGAGTTGCGTTTAAAGAGCTTGCAAAGACTGCAGAATATTAGGATGGATAAAACTTAACACCGCAAGGTATTAAAGAGATCCTGTCGCTGTGTTCAGTTGGGTACGCGCGTTTTCGAGATTTATTTTTGCGGCAGCAAGATTCGCCTCTGTTCGCACAAGGTCGTTTTGCGCCTCATTCAATCTTGTCAGAGAAGTATTCCCCGCCTTGTATTCTTCTTCAACCAAATCGCGGGTTTTCTTGACCAGCTCAAAAGTTTCCTTGTATAGGACCAGTTGCTCGGCAAGCCTCTTATAATTTTCATGGGCTTGGCGGACTTCGCCTACTACCATTATCCATCTTTCCATGAGCTCCTCGCCGGATTTGGCAAGAATGGCTTGCGCTTCCCGGACGTCCGCTATTCGTTTGCCTCCGCTGAATATAGTCCAATTTGCTGAGAGACCGTAATTGAAGCTCCTATCCTGAGTCCTCGCTGTGTATTTATATCTACCGCTGTATCCATCGTCCTGTCTGGCATATCCCCAGTAGCCTTCTGCGGCGATTGTTGGTAAGAATGCCCCATATTTGCTCCAGAGATCATATTTTGCTGATTCGAGAGCTTTTCTGTATGCTTCAAGGTCAGGTCTGTTTGCCAATGCTGTGTCTAAATATATCTCGATTTCGGGAGAGAGTGTGAAAGTGGAGTCTTGGTCTACGGAGAATTCAATGTCATCAGGAAGTTTGGCTTCTGTGAGTCCCATTAGTTCAGCCAATATGAATTTGGAATTGATATAACTAAAGGTTTCGTTTATGAGTGCGGTTTTTGCTTCATTTGTTCTGACGCTGAAATTTAGTGGTTCGCTCAGTGGCACGGCTCCCGCCTCGTATTTTATCTGAGTGTCTTTGAGCAGGCTCTCGTTGA
>CAZXAC010000176.1:0-5624 GCA_964638335.1 uncultured Lentisphaera sp.
CATTCCTGGAGTCTCTCGCTATTCTTTCCTCTATTCCGGTTCCAACTATCGGAGATTCCGGTATCATCAGAGGAACAGCCTGTCTCTGCATGTTTGATCCCATCAACGCGCGATTCGCATCGTCATGCTCAAGGAAAGGCACGAGCGCCGCGGCGGCACTCACAAGCTGTTTCGGAGAAACATCCATATACTGAACATCCTCTTTCGCTCTCTCAGAAGAATCCCCCATATGTCTTGCCATTACCGTCGGATTAATGAATGCGTTCTCCGGAAGCTTGGGATTTGAAAGTTTCCCCTCTTCATCCTTTTGATTAATTGGAGCGTTGGCCTGGGCTATTACAAACTTCTCCTCTTGATCGGCCGTAAGATAGTCTATCTTGTCGGTTACAACACCCTTCTCAACTTTCCTGTACGGAGTTTCAAGGAAACCAAATTTGTTCGCTCTCGCATAAAGAGAAAGCGATGAAATAAGACCAATGTTTGGACTTTCCGGAGTTTCTATAGGACATACTCTTCCATAGTGACTGCTATGAACGTCTCGGACTTCAAACCCGGCTCTTTCCCTGTTCAATCCACCCGGACCAAGCGCGCTCAGCCTGCGTTTGTTGGTGGTTTCAGACAACGGATTGGTCTGATCCATGAACTGTGACAGCTGGCTTCTTGCGAAGAAATCCTTCACCACGCTCATGAAAGACTTCGGATTCACAAGTTTGCTTGGCGTTATCACCGTCTCATCGGTCCCCAGAAGGGTCATCTTTTCTCTTATGTGCCTTTCCATCCTGACAAGTCCAACTCGGCACTGATTCTGAATCAGCTCTCCGACCGTCCTTATCCTTCTGCTTCCAAGATGGTCTATGTCATCTGCAGGCCCTGCGCTGGCCCTGAGCTTGATCAAGAACTTCGTAGCTTCAAGCAAATCCTGCTTGTCAAGTATTCTCAAAGACGAGGGAAGCTTGTGCCCTAGACGCTGATTAAGTTTAAAACGTCCAACCTCTCCCAGATCATATCTGCGCTCATCAAAGAAAAGACGTTTAATAAGTATTCTTGCATTTTGGAGGCTCGGCGGATCCCCAGGACGCATCCTCTTGTAAACTTCCTTCAGGGCCTCTTCCTCTGTGCTCGTATTGTCACGGCTTAGGCAAAGCATGAAAGCTTCCATTCCTTCTTCAACATTCGCGAGCAGTAAATCCTTGATGCCTAATTCTGAAATCTTCTTGATCTTTTCCGAGTTGAGGGGCTCAAAAGGAGCAATATGATTTGCGTCGTCTTCATCAGTTTTCCCAATCGGCTCGATGATGTAAAGCCTCTTAAGCTGTTCTTCATCCATCTTCAGCAATTCAGAAACCGTACGGGTCTTGGTATCATAGACTGATGAGACCAGCTCTTTGTTGTTATCGTATCCGACCGCCCTCAGGAAAGTGCTTATCAAAAATTTCCTTCTCCTGCGCCTCTTGTCCAAGTATATGAATATCAGGTCGTTAATATCAAATTGAACTTCAAGCCAAGACCCCCTGTCGGGAATGATCCTGTAAGAGTATATCCCACGCCCGCTGGAGTGCCTCATTTTTTCGAAACATATCCCGGGAGATCTGTGAAGCTGGCTTACTATCACCCTCTCAGCCCCGTTTATGATGAATGTCCCCCTGTCCGTCATCATAGGAAAATCTCCGAAGAAAACCTCTTCCTCTATCTTCCTGCCTTTTATGTTGAGCGCGAGGGTCGCATAAAGGGGCATCGCGTAACTCTCTCCGTCCTTCACGCAATCTATCGGATCGAATTTCGATTCACCAAAACGATAGCCTACAAAATCAACATTAATCTGCTGGTCAAAGCTCTCTATCGGAAAAACTTCCTTGAAAATTTCTTGCAACCCCTTCCTGTGCCTCTTATCTGGAGCTACATTCAACTGTAGGAAATCTTTGAAGGAGTCCACCTGAACGCCTATCAAATCCGGTATTTCGAGGACCTCACGCAACTTCCCGTAATTTACTCGGTTCGTCATTGGTACAACGCCCCTATTTTATTTTTATTGAGATGCTGAACAAAAGAATACGCCAAAACGACAAAGGCGGGCGGCTTATTCAAACCGCCCGTCCATTATAAAGCAAGACTTTTCAGCCCTGCATCAAACATTACTTCAACTCTACAACAGCACCGGCTCCTTCGAGCTGCTTCTTGATCTTTTCAGCCTCTTCCTTGTTCGCGCCTTCTTTCACAGGCTTCGGAAGAGCTTCAACAAGATCCTTCGCGTCCTTCAAACCAAGCCCGGTGATCGCCCTGACTTCCTTGATCACGTTTATCTTGTTGGCGCCAAAAGAAGTGAGAATAACGTTGAAATCGGTCTTCTCTTCTGCTGCTGCTGCACCAGCACCGGCTGCGGCGGCAGGCATCGCTGCTACAGCTACAGGAGCCGCGGCGGTCACGCCAAGCCTTTCTTCAAGAGCCTTAACCAGCTTAGAGAGTTCCAGAACAGAGAGTTTTTCGATATAGGAGATGAATTGATCCATTTCCTTCGAGACTTCCACTTTGCTTTCTTCAGACATTGTTTTTCCTCCAACTTTATTGTTTTTGCTTTATTTTAATTTTCTTAAGTTAAGTTCAAACTATTACTGTTGCTTGCTTTCCCCTTCTCCCTTCCCATCTTTGTAGTTGTTAAGAACATTTACAATTTGACAAAGTTTTGAGTAAAGAGTTCCAACGAAATTCCTCGAAGGCGCTTGCAGGACTCCCAGCAATTGCGCCCTTAGGACATCCTTCGATGGCAACGAAGATATGGCAACAACGTCGGATGCGGTCAGTATAGAACCATCCAAATACCCAAACTTGGGAGCCAGCTTTCCACTGCTCTTCCCAAAATCAGAAAGAACCTTGGCAACTAATCCAACGTCCCCAGATCCGCTTATCATAGCGGTGTCTTCTTTCAGCTTGAGATTCGATATGCCCGTAATCCCCTGCAATTCCGCCGCCTTCTTGATAAGACGGTTCTTGAAAATCTTGCACTCCGAAGAATGTTTCGCAAGATTGCCTCTCAACTCGGAGAAATCCTTGACCTTTAGCCCCTTGTAGCTGACTAAAAAGACATATTTTGCCTCCGTGAGAGCCTTGCCTATGTCTTCAACCATTTTTTTCTTCTCAGCTCTCATCGTCACACCTTCATATTTGAAATTTCATTCGGATCAAGCCTGAATCCGGGACTCATCGTCGCAGAAACAGTAGCACTCATAAGATATATTCCCTTGAAAGCAGAAGGCTTCGCCCTCATAAGAGCACCTATGACCGCCTTGCAGTTTTCAAGAATATCTTCGGCACTGAACGAAAGCTTTCCAACCGGAACATGAACGCAGGCGCCTTTGTCTATTCTGAATTCAACACGACCGGCTTTGGCTTCCTTCACCGCGCCAGATATCTGATCTGTAACGGTACCAGTCTTGGGATTCGGCATAAGCCCCCTAGGACCAAGCACCTTACCAAGAGTTCTAACCTGATTCATTGCGGCAGGAGTGGATATCAAAACATCAAAATCCAGCCAGCCTCCCCTGATCTTCTCTATCATGTCTTCCATGCCTACAAAATCAGCTCCAGCGGACTTCGCATCGGCGGACTTGTCCCCCTCAGCTATCACCGCAACTCTGACCTTCTTGCCGGTTCCCTTCGGCAACGCAACGGCACCACGTACGCTCTGGTCCGTCTGCTTCGGGTCTATACCAAGTTTAAAAGCCATCTCAACGGTCTCATCAAATTTTGGCTTCGGGAGCTCCTTCAATATCTTCAAGGCTTCGGAAATGGGATACTTCTTTTCCCTGTCAAGCTTCTCCGAACGAGCCCTGTAAAGTTTGCTTCTCTTAGGCATCTTTCACCTCAATGCCCATACTGCGGGCTGTTCCTTCTATCATCCTAACCGCGGCACTCTCTGTCCTCGCATTCAGATCCTTCATCTTGAGTTTCGCTATCTCAAGAGCCTGAGCTTTTGTGATGGTACCGACCTTCTCACGGCCGGGAGTCTTCGCTCCGCTAGCCAGATTAGCCGCCTTCTTTATGAGAATCGGCGCAGGTGGCGTCTTGGTGATGAATGTAAACGACTTATCCTGATACACCGTTATCACAACGGGTATCACCATCCCTGACTGCGACTGCGTGGCCGCATTGAACTTCTTGCAGAATTCCATGATGTTCACGCCAGCCTGACCAAGGGCCGGACCTACAGGAGGCGCCGGATTGGCGGCCCCCGCGGGGATCTGCAACCTTATCTGGGCGACAACTTTTTTCGCCATACTATTTCTCCTTCCTCGGATTCCGGTGCGAAGCGCAGGCAACATCTCCCGAAAAATCCGCGAAACACAATATCATTAATACCCAAACACGAGGCCTATGCCTCGCGCTCGACCTGCCAGTATTCAAGTTCAACAGGCGTAGAACGCCCAAATATCGAAACCAATATCTTAAGTTTTCCTCTCTCTCTGTCTATCTCTTCTATGTTCCCTTCAAAATTCTCAAAGGCTCCATCCCTTATCTTGACGGTCTCTCCAACCTCAAATTCTATCTTCGGCATCACCTTGTCCTCTCCATCCCTTATCTGACCCATCATGTCACGCTCTTCTTCAGGACTTAGAGGAATCGGCTTGTTTCCGCTTCCTATGAAACCAATCACGCCCTGAGTCTGACGAACAAAATACCAAGCCTCCTCGTCTATCTTTCCTCCGTCCTTGTAAAGATCCATCCTTACAAGAACATAGCCAGGATAATACTTCCTCGCGGAAGTCGTCTTCCTGCCTTGCTTCACTTCAGAAATTTTTTCTATCGGGACAAGAACTTCGTAAACACCACGACACTCTCCAGCCACTATACGTTTCTCTATCGTGTCCTTTACGCGCTGCTCATGCCCGGATAAAGTATGAACCACAAACCATTGACCGGCTTTCACTTCTGTCATAAGATGTCAAACCCTGTTTTTTATATCGTAGTCAGCCATTCTATTACAACATTGCTCACGGCATCAACCGCCGCCACAAAAACGGCAAGAAGAAGAACCGTGACTATCACTAAAATTGTCGACTCATAAAGCTCATCACGGGCAGGCCAAGAACACTTTCTCAGCTCCGCCATAGTGTCGCTTATAAACAATCTCGTCTTATTCAACCAATTATTCATAATCCCCTACTCAAAATCCCCACGAACAAGTTCCCCTAAAAACACCAAAAAAATGGCAGGTGAGACAGGGTTCGAACCTGCGACCTGCGGTTTTGGAGACCGCCGCTCTTCCAGCTGAGCTACTCACCTCCGGCTATTTAACCTCGCGGTGAACCGTATGCTTCCGGTCAAAACGGCAAAATTTCTTCCTTTCGAGCCGAGCAGGTGTCTTACGCTTGTCCTTCCTGGACGTATAATTGCGATTCTTGCACTCAGTGCAGGCCAAAGTTATTATTTCACGAGGCATCTCATCCCTCTATTTAATTCTACCCTCAGGAACGCCCATCTCCGTACAAATCAGAGACAGGCGAAACCTTTCAGGAGTTCTTTTTATTATTCTATTATTTCAGAAACCCTTCCGGATGCCACGGTCCTGCCACCTTCCCTTATTGCGAATCTCATGTGCTTTTCCATCGCAATAGGAGTAATCAATTCAA
>CAZXAC010000177.1:0-5619 GCA_964638335.1 uncultured Lentisphaera sp.
TGACCTGTCCCGGCGGATGTATAGCCGGAGGCGGACAGCCGCTCGATAACGATCAGGGCAAAATAAAGGCGAGAATGGCTTCCCTATACTCAATAGACAGCGGATCCTCTTTGCGATTCTCGCACAGGAATCCATATATAAACGACCTCTACAAGAATTTCCTAGGGAAACCTCTTGGAGAAAAAAGCCATGAACTCCTACATACGCACTATTCAAAAAGAAAAGTTTGCTCATAGACTAATTAAGGAAAAGCTGATATGACTGGCTCAGCGGCAAAAGCGGAACCGATAATTCAGACTGTCGGAGATCTGTGCAAGGTGTGTTACACCTGCGTCAGAGACTGCCCCGCAAAAGCCATAAGAATCGTCGGCGGTCAGGCCCAGGTGATACCAGAAAGATGCATAACCTGCGGAAACTGCGTCAGAGTCTGCAGACAGAAGGCGAAAAGATACATCAATTCTGTTCCTGAAACGCTTGAACTTCTCAACTCGGATGCGAAGGAGAAAGTCGCCATCGTGGCACCCAGTTTCCCCGCCGAATTCCATGATATGAAAGCACCGCAGTTTGTGGCGATGCTAAGAAAATCTGGTTTTACAAAGGTCTGCCAAGTCGCATATGGGGCAGATCTTGTGGCGAAAGAATATCAGCGCTTGGTCTCGCAAGACAAAAGTCATAGCATGGTCGCCACATCCTGTCCGGCGATTGTTACGTATATCGAAAAATATCAGCCCGAGATGATAAAGTTCCTCGCTCCGATATGTTCGCCAATGGTCGCTTCAGCGAGAATCGCAAAAACAAGATTCGGGAAAGAAGCGAAAATAGTATTCATAGGTCCATGCGTTGCGAAAAAAAACGAGGCTCTAAGATACCCGGATGAAATAGATTCAGTACTCACATTTGAGGAATTGAGGAAGCTTTTCGCCGCAATGGCTTTGGCTCCAGAACAATTCGCCGGAGCTGCCGACACATTCGATCCGCCTCATCCCGGACTCGGAATGCTTTTCCCTATAAGCAGAGGATTACTCCAGGCTGCCAACATAAACGAGGATTTGATCTCTCAAAATGTCGTCGCGACCGACGGCAAGAACAATTTTGTCCCAGCTATAGAGGAATTCTCGGCCGGAGAACTTCAACCGAGACTCCTCGAACTTCTTTGCTGTAAGGGATGCATCAACGGTCCGGGTGCCAGCGACGAAATATCACAATACAAAAAAAGAAAACTTGTCAGCAATTATGCCGCCGAAAACCTCGAAAGAAAATCCGACACAGATAAGGAGCAGGCGATAAGTCTCTATCCTCAATACCATCCGAACGATGTCAGGTCGCAAAAACCAAGTGATGGCGATATAAAGGAAATTCTGGCGAAGATGGGAAAGACTCGCTCCGAGGATGAACTCGATTGCGGAGCTTGCGGATATTTTTCATGCAGGGACCATGCTACCGCAATATTGAATGGATTGGCGGAAAGCGAAATGTGCCTGCCATACGTCATAGAAAGACTTAAAAAGTCTCTTGGAGATCTGAGCTTCTCAAATAACCAGTTGGAAAAAGCGAAACAAGCTTTGATAAATGCTGAAAAACTTGCCAGCATGGGACAATTGTCTGCTGGAATAGCTCATGAGATAAACAATCCTCTCGGAGTAATTCTCCTGAACGCAAGCCTTATCCTGGAGGGCGTCTCGAAGGATTCTGAAAATTACGAAGATATGAAGCTTATAGTTGAGCAGGCGGAGCAATGCAAGAAAATCGTCACAGAACTTCTGAGCTTCGCTAGGAAAAACAAGGTTCTATTCCAACAGGTTAATGTTCCCGAATTCATATCTGAACGCTGTCTCAAGGCAATTATCTGCCCGGGAAAAATCCAACTGATTTTCGAAAATAACGGCAAGGATCCTGTTGCGGAAATAGATCCTGATCAAATGGTTCAGGTTATGACGAATCTCATAGTCAACGCAACGGAGGCGATGCCGAAAGGCGGCAAAATCTCCGTTGTCTACAAGGACACTCCGGGAGAAATAAGAATAGGAGTTAAGGATGAAGGCGTCGGAATAGCGAAAGACCACCTGAATAAGATTTTCGAGCCTTTCTTCACCACAAAACAGATGGGAAAAGGAACTGGACTTGGATTGGCGGTTACTTATGGTATCGTAAAGATGCATCGCGGCAGGATAGAGGTCTCTTCAAACTGCGACCCCGAAAAAGGACCGACAGGAACCCAATTCACTATAATTATACCAAGAAAAGCAAAACAATATTGAAAATAAAAGGAAATTAAGATGAAGAAAAGTGCCGATTTCAATGGAAAAAAAGTCCTTGTTGTAGACGACGATCAGGACTTTCTCGAACAGACCTCTATCGTCTTGCGCTCTCTAGGTTTTGAAATAAGAAGCGCTGAAAATCAAAAGGAAGCCGAGGCCATGATTGAAAAGGAAAATTTTGACTTGGCCGTTTTCGACCTCATGCTCGAAAATAATGACAGCGGCTTCGTCCTCTCCTATAAATTCAAAAAGAAAAATCCGGAAACGCCAGTAATACTCGTTAGCGCGGTTACCGCCGAAACAGGACTGGCATTTGACTCAGAAACGCCGGAAGGTAAATCATGGATAAAAGCGGATGTCTTCCTTAACAAAGGCATACGTCCCGAACAACTTGAGAAAGAAATTAAACGGCTAATGTGATGAATGAAAAACTCAAAGTCCTAGTAGTTGATGACGAACCCGGAATGCGGAGAGGTTCCGTAAGGGCGCTGAAAACTTTTTCCTTCCCAGTTCCAGATATGGGATTCAACGTCTCATTCGACCTCTGTGAAGCCGGAAGTGGTCAAGAATTCAGAGAGATGATGGAAAAAAATAAATTCGATATCGTCCTTCTCGATTATAAACTTCCGGACACAAACGGCTTGGAGTTGCTTGATTTCCTCCAAAAAGGAGGCTTTGATCTTCTGACAATAATGATGACGGCGTATGCCTCAATCGAAGTCGCGATAAGTGCGACAAAGAACGGGGCTTTCGATTTTCTCGCGAAACCGTTCACCCCGGAAGAACTCAAAGTTGTCGTACGCAAAGCTTCGGAAAGACTTGTCCTCCAAAGAGAAGCAAAAAAACTCGCCGAAGAGAAGAGACAGATACGCTTCCAGTTCCTGTCTGTCCTGTCACACGAACTCAAGGCTCCTCTGAACGCCATTGAAGGTTACTTGAGGCTTATGGAAAACAAATCAGTTGGAGAGAAGATCTCCGATTACGAAAAAATGATAGGCCGATCGCTGGTTAGAATAGACGGGATGAGAAAGCTCATTTTTGATCTTCTCGACCTGACAAGAATAGAATCCGGGCAGAAAAAACGCGAACTTATCGAATTCAACTTCACTGAATCGATCAAGAAGGCTCTCGAAACTTTTACCCCGGATGCGGGAAAGAAAAATGTCAAAATTTCTTTCGAAGGAAAGGAAAATATCCCATTCTGGGGAGACCCCGGAGAAATGGATATAATAATGAACAACCTGGTGTCCAACGCTATAAAATATAATAAGCCAGACGGCGCCGTCAAAATAACAGCCGCTCTGTCAGGAGATTTCCTCGAATTGTCTGTAAGCGATACTGGAATAGGGCTGGCCCCCGATGAACTTGAAAGACTCTTCTCCGAATTCGTGAGATTCAAGAAAGAAGCTACAAAAGGCGTTGAAGGCAGTGGACTTGGACTTTCGATATTGAAACGAATAAGCGAACTTTATAACGGATCAATAAATGTCGAAAGCGAGGAGGGCAAGGGGACAACATTCTCCTTGAAACTTAAAAACCAGAGGCAAAAATGAAGAGGGAACTTTCAAAAGGCTACAAGAGTTTCATAGATGAAAACCTTATATCTCAGCTTTGCGAAGTTCGCGAAGATTCAGTCAAGATCCGTGACGCAATAGCTAAAAGCCTAGAGAAAAAACCCCTATCTCTCGGAGAGACAGCATCATTGCTGAGCGCAAAGAAAGATGACCTCAAGAATGAAATTTTTAATGCCGCGAGAGAACTCAAGAAAAAAGTATATGGCAACAGAATCGTCCTGTTTGCCCCGCTCTACATCGGCAACTACTGCGTGAATGAATGCAAATACTGCGCATTTCGCAACAGCCTCAGGACAACCGTAAGAAAAACCCTTTCACAAAAGGAACTTGTGGAACAGATAGAAGCCCTTGAGGACAACGGACATAAACGCCTCATTCTTGTTTTTGGAGAACATCCCGACTACACTCCGGAATTTATCGCTGATACCGTCAGGAGAACATATTCCGTGAAAAAGGGGAGAGGGGAGATACGCAGGGTGAATATAAACGCCGCTCCACTAAATATCGAAGGTTTCAAGACGGTCAAAGCTTCAGGAATCGGAACATATCAGATATTCCAGGAAACCTACCATAGAAAAACTTATTCCGAATATCATCCAGCGCATACCCATAAGGGAGACTATGACTATCGTCTGGATGGGTTGTCGCGTGCTTATGAAGCCGGATGTGATGATGTGGGTGTGGGCGCCCTTTTCGGGCTTTACGACTGGAGATTTGAAGTGCTCGGCCTAGTTTCACATGCGAGATTTCTAGAAGAACGCTACGGCTGCGGACCTCACACCATAAGCTTTCCAAGGATAAGACCGGCGCACGGAGTGAAACTCAAACCGGAGTTCATCGTAAAGGATGATGACTTCAAACATCTAGTTGCGGTACTGCGTCTCTCAACACCATACACCGGAATGATTCTCACTGCGCGTGAGACACCGGAAATCAGGCGTGAAGTGCTTGAATTTGGTGTTTCCCAGATAGACGCCGGAACACGAATTGAACTTGCCGGATACACTAAGAAAACAGATCAGCAACAGCTTAACAAGGAGCAATTTTCCATAGGAGATAGCAGACCGCTTGATGAAGTCATGCTCGAATTGCTGTCAAACGGATATGTTCCAAGTTTTTGTACGGCGTGTTACAGAAAAGGCAGGACCGGCAAGCAGTTCATGGAATTCGCCATACCAGGTTTCATACAGAATCTCTGTACGCCAAACGCCTTGCTTACCCTGCAGGAATATCTCTGTGATTACGCTTCGGAAGAGACAAAACAAGCCGGGCAAAAAGCTATAGAGGCGGAACTTGCGAAATTCGCAGATCCTGTTCAAAGAGAGAAAATAAGAAAATTATTGCAGGAAATAAGAGAAAAGAACACTAGGGATTCCTACCTATGAAAGTTTTGGAAAAAGCACGCGGGGGGATTGAACTTTCACCCGACGATATCTTGGACATGCTCCGGATAACGGATGCAGATGAACTGCGAGAGCTTTTCTCCATTGCCGACAAGGTACGCCGCGAACAGGTCGGCAATAAGGTTTATCTAAGAGGACTGATTGAAATAAGCAACATCTGCACAAAGAACTGCCTGTATTGCGGAATCCGCAGAGACGCTGTAAATGTCTCAAGATATACTATGACTTTTGAACAAGTTCTCGATTGCGTGGAAAAAGCGCGCTCCTTAGGTATGTCTTCTCTAGTGATCCAGTCGGGAGAAAGGAGTGATGAAAAATTTATATCCCTGATTGAAAATTGCCTGAAGGGAATAGATCCTCAAATGAGAGTTACCCTTTCCCTTG
>CAZXAC010000178.1:0-5527 GCA_964638335.1 uncultured Lentisphaera sp.
TTCCACTTTCAGTTCGAATACGAAACTGTTAAAGCGATGAACAAGGGCTATAACCCTAGACCTTTCCTCCTCCATAAATTTCAGAGCCGAATTCACTCCTACAGCGGAAGGACTGAAGAAGCAGTCTATCATCTCAAGGGACGAGAAAAGTACGCCATAGTCGGCCTTGTTTACTATGCTTATAGTTTTGAGGGCGCCCTTTTTCTTTGCGAGCATGCAACTCATTATATTATCTTCATCGTCTTCCATAACGCTTATGAAGGACGGGGCTCCGTGGACTCCGGCTTCCTCGAGCATCTCTCTGTCTGTAGGGTCTCCGTTTATTACCATTAATCCCTGACCAAGCTCATCGAGCATCGTTTCGCACTTATCCTTATTTTCCTCAATTACTCTGACATCGTATCCTTCTTCGAGCAGTTCCTTGGCGAGTTTTTTCGCAAGCGCATTTGCTCCGCCTCCGATTATTATCCTGTCGCCCTTCTTTGTGGTTTTTTCCCCAGTCCCCCACTCTATAAGCTCCAAGACGCTTTCGCTGAGTCCGGCAACAAGAATCTCATCGTTTGTGGCAAAGACCGTTTCTCCCTTTGGTACTATAAAAGTCCCCCCTCTCATTATTCCACAAAACCTGATTTTACCTATAAGCGTGGAATCGGGAAAATCTCTTAGTCTGATCCCTATCATAGGTGATGTTTTCGCAAGTTTAAAACATGTTATTTCGGCGCCTATTTCCTTGAACATTATCTTCTCCAACACATGCCTGTGACCGACGGAATTTACTATCTTATCGACGCATTCCAGCGATGGTATTATTATCTGATTTATCCCCATCAATGCCGGAAGAAAGTCGGGGGTCTTATTGAAATATTCTTCAGATGAAAGCCTGCAGATTGTCTGTCTTACGCCAAAATGCGATGCCAGCTGACACGATAATATATTTGTAGCATCTTCTCCGGTGGTGGCGACCAGGAGGTCCGCCGGGGAGATTTTTTTCAGCACCTCACTTGACACTCCGCTTCCCTGAAGAGTAATCACATCGAGGCTCTCTCTGAGTCGTTTGAGCAGTTTTGATGAATGGTCTACAACTATTACTTCATGCCCCTCCCCACAAACGACGGAGGCGAACCCCCTGCCAACCTCTCCGGCTCCGATAATTATGACTTTCATATCATGCCTCTTTTTTTCATCAATAGGATAAATTCACTGATGGATTTGCGCCATTCTGGACGCCTCATCCCTAGAAAACTGTCTATTTTTGAACAATCAAAACGGGAATTGAGCGGACGTCTCGCGGGGCTTCTTAGCTCCGAACTGGAGCATGGTATTACTGGCACATTTATTCCTGCCTCACCCAATGCGAATTTCGCAAATTCAAAACGGCTCACATATCCTA
Source organism: uncultured Lentisphaera sp. (assembly GCA_964638335.1). Taxonomy (GTDB): domain Bacteria; phylum Verrucomicrobiota; class Lentisphaeria; order Victivallales; family GWF2-50-93; genus DYMC01. Next base: position 1,391 of record CAZXAC010000178.1, read on the forward strand.
TCGGTGCGAAGTGGAAGATTCCTCTGGCGCTAGCTCCGGCCAGGGATAGTATAGCTTTCGAAGCATCAACGGTCCAAGTTGGCGTGCCAACTTGGTCATGAACAATCCTCAATTCTTCGGAGACCTTTGCTTTGGCGAGTATTTTTGAAACAAAATTATTCCCCGCCATACCATAGGTCCACTGAAGCCTCAATATCGCGGCATCCGCTCCGCTGTTAAGTATCAAGCGCTCTCCTTCAAGCTTGGATCTTCCGTACGTGTTTAGAGGATTGGTCTGGTCCGTTTCGGACAGGGGAAGGCTTGTGTCGTCTCCGAAAACGAAATCAGTACTGACATGGAGCAAGTATCTGTTTTTTACTGCGCATTCACGCGCGAGAGATCCGACGGCCTCAGCGTTCACATCAAAGCAGAGCTTTGATTCGCTTTCGGCCCCATCAACGTTTGTGTAAGCTGCCAAATTTATCACCACATCAGCGGAGCCAACGGCATTTCTGATATGATCTTTATTTCTAAGATCGAATTCAGGAAGGTCGAATTCCAGCAACTCATGGCCGAGGTTTTTAGCCACAGCCACAAAATCTGTCCCCAACATACCTTTAGCTCCGGTGACGGCGATCTTGGTCATTTTGGTGGTTTTTCCTCTACGAGTTTTTGGACGTTAGAGAGCGATTCAAAGGTGCCCGCATCGCTCCACCAACCGTTCATGGCGCTCCACATCATTGAAGATATTTTCACGTAGTGGTTGTTGACATCCGTTATCTCAAGTTCATTGCGTGCCGAAGGCTTCAGTTTCCGGATTATGGAGTAAACCTTGCTATCATAGAAGTATACGCCTGTGACGGCAAGTCTTGACTTGGGTTTGGCAGGTTTCTCCTCTATTGAAATTATCTTATCTCCTTTGACTTCCGCCACACCAAAGCGCTTAGGATCTCCAACCTCTTTCAGTATTATATGCGCCCCCTCCCCCCCCGCACTTACAAATTTTTCAAGATATGGCCTAAGGGGGTCTTCAAAGATATTGTCCCCGAGTATTACCGCAACAGGCAAGTTGCCGGCAAAATCTTCAGCAAGTCCCAATGCCTGCGCTATTCCACCAGATTCATCTTGAACCTTATAGGTGAAACGACAGGAGAAATTCTTTCCTGAGCCTAGGAGATTTACGACCGCACCCATATGCTCAACACCAGTCACTATGAGCACCTCATCTATTCCTGAGCTGACAAGTTTTTCTATGGGATAATATATCATCGGCTTTCGGCCTATCGGAAGCAGATGCTTATTGGTAACATTTGTAAGAGGCTTCAGTCTTGACCCAGTCCCACCAGCCAAGACAACGCCTTTAATCTTATTTTTCATAAAAACTCCTGACAAAATTGAATTGTTTTCTTATCTAAATGCTTTTTGAAAATAATCAGTTATCTTATCTGGGAATTTACTTGCGAAAACGCATTTAAACTTCACGAATTAGGTTAAAGTTCTTAATATACATGTTAATTTGAAAAATAGAAACATTGGCCGTAGTTTCGATTTTATTGCTAAAGCGATTGATTTAAAACATAAAACTTAACAAAACATAAAGATTATGGAGTCAAAACATAAAAAAGTTTTGATTTTGACATTTGGATGCCGGCTTAATCAAGCCGACAGTGCTCTGATACAAGGCAGATTATCGAAGCTTGGATTCAAGGCATCCAATGATAAAAACGACAAAATAGACCTTATTGTTGTAAACACCTGCACGGTCACCGCATCTGCGGCTCAAAAAAGCCGCCAAGCACTACGAAGATTCAGGCGGGAACATCCTTCTGCGGTTATAGCGGTAACCGGATGCGACACGGAAACTAATGAAGATTACTGGCTGAAAGAGGGTTCTGCTGATTTAGTGATACCGGGTTCACAAAAACAGAATATAGACAAATATCTGCTGAGTCAAAAAAAGTCTACGCCCGATGGGAAGAATATTTTTTCCGAAAATGTCCACGCGCAATTCCCTTTCAAGAGCCGTCCGCTCCTGAAGATACAAGAGGGATGCGATTGTTTTTGTTCGTTCTGCATAGTTCCATTCGCAAGAGGGAAGCCGCGTTCCAGAAACGCTTCTGAAATAACTGACGAAGCGAAGAAGCTTGTAGATGAGGGCCACAAGGAAATCGTTCTTACGGGTGTTAACATATGCCGTTACAAAGACGGAGATATCAACTTGCTTGGGATTGTCGAAAGACTTCTAGGCATCGATGCCGATTTCAGGCTCCGTCTCAGTTCGACAGAACTTGACGATCAGTTGCGTCGAATCATCAATATAATGAAGAGGGGAAAAAGGCTTTGCAGATTCCTACACGTACCGCTTCAACACGGCTCTGATATAATCTTGCGCAAAATGAAACGCCCTCATTTGTCTGCTGAGTTTGCGAATTTCGCAGAATTTGCCATATCTGAAATACCTGGCATACACATAGGAACAGATTTGATTTGCGGATTGCCGGGAGAAAGCGAAGACATATTCGAAGAATCCCTCAGATTCATATCGAAAATACCTTTCGCGAACATACATATTTTCAGATATTCCAAACGCGAAGGGACTGAGGCTGCGAATTTCGCAGACCTGCCAAAATCGAGCGAAGTAAAAATGCGCATGAGAAGACTGGAAAATGTGAAGAGGATTTCTCAGGAAAGATTTCTGCTCTCTCAAATAGGCTCGAAGGCGACTTTCATCGGAGAAAAAAAGGACAGGAATGGTTTTGTAAGCGGCTGGAGCGATAACTACATAAGGACAACTTTGAGTGCTAGCGCGCCCCTGGAAGAACTTCTCGACATTAAATTTACGTCCAATAATTCCGATTTGTCCATGCAGGCCGAAATCGTCCTCTGAGAAAAGTTTATTTCTCCGTTTGCAGTCTCCTGATATATTCTTGGACCGCGATGTATTTCCTTATAAATTCCGAGAGATGTCCGGGATTTTCGGTTTTGAGGGCGTAATCTGAAAACATTGTTATTTGGTTTTTCTCGGCATAAATCCTGTATTTAAGAAATTCCTCATAGGTTCTATCAAGATAGCTTTCTTTCGGATATCGGAGCCTAATTTCTGAAAATATTTCTTCAGCTTCATTCCATTCATTGAGGACCACCGTTGTTGCGAAATTTTCCAGCAAGAGTTCTTTCAATTTAGCGTCGTCATTTCCTTCCAATATTATGAGTTTCTCGATGCAACGCCTATAGCGTGGCATATCGCCTCTTGCGAAGGAGGCTTTTGCCGTATTATCCCAATGCATTGGGAGGTCAGCTTCCTTCCAAGGTTCGGAGAATATGAACATTAATATAAAAATCATTACAGAAATAAGGATTCTAATTTTTTCTTTTTTGTCCAGGTTTGACATGGTTTTGTTTTTTATCCGCACAAATATTTCATTAGCGAAGGCTCCTGCCGTCACAACCATGATTGGAATCACTGTTATTCTGAACCGACCGATTATGAAAAAGGCTATTATGGAAAGAGAATATAAGATTATGAAAGAATAAACGAACCATAGGTCGCGAAACCGTGGAAGATAATAAACGAGACTTGCAACAAAGAGAGAGAAAACAAGCCCAAAACCTACAGGCAGCAAAGGAATCACTGATGAAAGACCTCTAAAAACATAAAATGACACATTCTGCGGATACTCCTTGTTCTTACAAAACGCTACCGCTTTTCTGAATTGATGCATCCAGAACTCCTTGGAGTTCGGAGGCATAAGATCTTTTTGGGGGTATATAAAATTATCGACGTCAGAATCGTAGCTATTGGCGACACGCCAAGTAGCAGGACCGTTAGTAGATAACACAATCAGCTTGTCAGAATGCATATTGTTCCAGACTATGCACGGAAGAAGGGAGAAAAATCCCGACAAAGCGCATGCGAAGAAAACGGGAATTATTGCGCGAAATTTACGGACTTGAATCAGTTTTTGGATGATTATGATTCCAAGTATTGGTGGCGTTATAACTAGGAAATTCGGACGCACAAGGCATATCAAAGCGGATGACAAGCCTGCAAAGGCTCCCCACCCTACGTTGAAACTGCGTGTCAAACGTATCATCGAATAAATAGACAGGGCCGAAAGGAAGGCCTCCACTATTGCGGTATGCGGAATTATTATCCAA
>CAZXAC010000179.1:0-5525 GCA_964638335.1 uncultured Lentisphaera sp.
AAGATGAACCAGAGATAGATGATTTTGATCCCGAAGCGGCCGAGGTGTTAGCCGCCACATCCAGAGATGAGGGTTTTCGGGAAGCAATGAGAAAAGGTCGCTGGATTTATAATTACAGGCTCACCTTCAGAAGTGCAGGACGAAATTGCATGTATTTCCAAGAAAACTGGCTATCTCATTTTTGTGCAATAGCGGGAAAAACCATAGAAGATATTGAGCGCGAAATACCGGATCATGTTAGATGCTGTGCAATAGAAGCTGCCACAAAGCCAAGCGGTGGCAAGAGACGATTCTTCCCGAATGAATATTTCCGCAACATTGTTGTTATGCTTGTTTGTGATTATCCGGCTTTGCTGGGTATTGATTCATCATGCGCAGACACCTGGAAAAGGTTTTTCACAAGCATGTATGAATATCCTTCAGATGTGAAGATTAAAAACAACAAAACGTATCGAGCCCAAGAGGGCATACTATCAAATCATGGTTTCTGGGACGAGTGGAAGCTGCGATTTACCAATGACTCGCTTCTCTGTCTTCCAGAGGTGCAGTGCGAAAGCGTCGATGCTTTATTCAAAAGAGAAATACTTAAAGCGTGCATTGCCCTATCTTTTAGGCTTTCCGATGTTATTCTCGATCTGTATTATTCAGAAAAAAAGGCCAAAAGCAACGGAACCTCGTTGTCAAAAGAGTTTTTTGACTTCCTTCAAGCAGAGAGTATTTTCTCCAAAAGTCTCAGGAGCAAATCATCTGGATGGATTCGACAGTTTGATTTAATACTCAGAAACTGTTTTCGCAATGAAAGAAACCGTTTCGACCTTGAGGAAATGGCAAGAAAAGGATATTTCGGCGAACTCGCAAATCAACAAGCCGTGGTAGGAATAACAGGCCAGACAAAAATAAATGAAACCGCGCTAAGGCAGTTTAAAACGCCGTTCTACCCGCAAATACTTGTTTGCACAGATGTCATGAAAGAAGGAGAGGATTTACACCTGTTTTGTGACAAGGTGGTGCATTATGGGGTTGCGTGGACTTCAGGCGACTTAGAGCAGCGCGTGGGACGTGTCGACCGGTATTTTTCACAGATCGAACGACGTTTATATGAAAATGCCGATAGAAGCGATACAAATCTTCTGATTCAATATCCATTTATCGGAGGAACTCTGGAACAGTGGCAAATATCTCGTGTTCGTCAAAGGGTTAAAGACACAGAGCGCATACTCGATAATCTCGATTCCAATGACGTAGACGAGAAGAAAGATATGATTTATAACGACAGCACGGTTGAAAGGGATTTTTGCGTGTCTTCCACCAAGAAGGGTGGTATTTCTATATCCGAACCGGATTTCCACAACATAGTCGGAGCAGATATTGTTCGTATAAAAAAGGAAACATCCATATCTGAGATTCGTAAGTACAAGACTTTTGCAAGTAGAATATCTCGTATTGTAGAAAGAAATGGTGGCGTTGTCGGGCGCAAAGATAACATTGCTGAATTTAAGCCATTCGACATTGAAATAACAACACACAAAGACGAGAGATTAAAATTTACAATAGACTGGATATTTATTCACGATATCGCTCTTTATGGTTTGAAGTTTTTACAAGAAGTTAATCCTGATACGGTATGGGCAGAGAGCTTTAGTTATCCTTTTGAAAAAGATCAGGTTCATGACAAGATACGCTATTACAAAACGAACAAACTGGTTTTTCCCAATAACCTGAATACAGACGCCATGATTGGCACACTTAATAACGCTCTGATGTTTTTGAAACAACCCAAAATATTTCCCGAAACAGACCCCAAACGCTTAAAGACGTGGGAAAAGATATTCTTAAAAAACAGTACACTTCAGGAATACGAATGGGAAAAAGACCACAAGGTGAACCTTAAATTTAATATAAGAGATAGAAATCAAACTGCATCATTGTATTTATATCGATATATGATTCTTATCGTTTCTAAGATTGCAGATATGGACATGATAGACCCATCCCACCTTGACGTAATCGGAGACACAAGAGAGTGTTTCAAAGAGTGGTGTCTTGAAAGAAATCGCAGTCATTCTCTCGGCTTCCTTCACATGAACCAGAAAAAGGAACTGGTATATTGTGAACGCCTTATGAATCTAAACATTGAAAACATACTTAACGAAATATTGATAAGCGTTGCCCTTCGCGCTGATATGTATGAAGCGCTATTAACCGGGCAAGACGTAGAATAGCCAATTACTCATAATCCCTAATTGCGATGCCCACAGGAAAGATTGGTACACCCTCATCAGAAAGCTCCTGGTATTTCACGGTGAGTTTTTTCCCAAGATATTCTTTTCTGTGATTCCAATACCACTTTCTTGTATCTCTGTCTCCTTCGGGTTTTACACTGAACTCTTTTTTCGTTTTTGTTACGCACTCCCAAACAACGGTTCCGGCATCATTTCCAACGCCCTCGTGAGCGCCGACTATTTCAAATTCAGCATCCACGAAGGGTTTGTGTTTCTGGAGGTCTAACGAGCGATGCCCTATTTTGTATGGAGCATCCGAATTGCGAAACATAATTCCCTCGAAACCGAGCGACAACCAATCGCTATAAAGTTTCATTGCCGCCTCTTCGTTTTTCACATGAACGGTCTTCACAAATATAATGTGTTTTTGGTTTGCGCTACCGATCAATTTTCTGAGAAACTCGCTGCGTTCGGCAAATGACCACTCGTTTTTATTAAGTTGGAAGCAGTCGTACACATGATATTCCATCACGGAGTCGATCTCCTCCCGCACGTCATCCTTTTCTTTTCTCGATGCGCCAGCAATTTTTTGGAGGCTAAGTCCGGGCTTGAATATTTCCCCATCGAGAAATAAGCCCGATTTTTTGCCTCTCCCAAAGAGAATCGAAAGCTCCTTCCTGATATGCTCAAATTTATGAATTGGCTTGCCACCACGTGACATGAGCGTCGGAATACCATTCTGGATGCTTGAAACGCACCTGACGCCGTTTAATTTTGGCTGTACATGACATGGCATCACAATTCGGTGTTTGCACTTTTTATATTCTTTTGCGAGCATTGGGAGGACCGGCTTATCTGTACTATTGGGGGTTTCTCTATATCCCTTATCCTTCATGTGCGTCCATTTAGATTGAGCCTCGCCGACAGCTTGATCCCAGGGGGATGTTTCGTTAGCTCTCCCAATGTTTTTACCCTCACTAACCAATCTGCTTTCTTCAACCAGTTTCCCATCAATTACCCCATGTGTACAAACAACAGCCGGGATGTTTTCAGGAGCCATTCTTACTTCTATATCCCATCTCTGCATCAGACCGTTCGCCATCGTTTTGTACAGCGTTGGAAAAACTACCGTTTTCATCTTTTTACCCATTATCTGAGTCTCCTTTCGGATTAAATAACACTGTGGTCGTTCAGACACGACTATTTCAATTTCTTTATGAGCTTTTTAGCTGTCTTGTTGTGCGGGTTTTGTTTCAATGCTTTATGGGCTAGCTTTAATGAGCGTTTTGGATCTTCTTTTACGATCTCCTGGGCCTCGTCGGTTAATTCGACGGACTCATATATCGCCTTGAAATGTCTCTCAATCGTCGTGCTTACACGTTTCAGCGCTTTTATGGCCTTTACCGCTCTTCCGGGCTCTGTCGTGTCGTATTTGAACCAATACTCGCCTTCAAAACGATTGTCAGCGAGTTTAAATCCCGCCTTTTCCATTAGTGGCCGTTCAAAATCCTCGGGGGCGTATCTCACATCCCATTTGTCTGTAAGTAGATCACCGTTTTTCGAATAGTAATCACCGTTGTCGTCGCTTCCCCTGCTTACTAAAACCTTCACGGTATGATACGAAATGCGGATATCAATATTATCGTTTAACCAGTCTGCCGAAACCGTGTATGCTCCAGTTTCATCCTTGAAGGCATTTCCACAAATATCAAAATTAGTAAAAGAAGATGTTCCGACAGAGAAACCGTTCTCTTCGAGTTTCGATATGACCTGAGCAAACCAAGAGTTTTTCCAGCGTTTGATTATGTCTTGCCTGATTGCGGTTTCATCAGCGTTATCGTTGAGTCTTGCCCATCCAGAGTATTTTCTTATTTCGCGCTTAGTTAATTTTCTTTTCCTGTTCCACACCACATCGTGAATCGTTCTCATTTCAACAGCATGCAACTTGAAAAAGGCATTAAAAATATCGCCACACAAAGCGTTATCATTCAGCCCAAAATATACTGATAAGTCCCGACGCATCTTGGCGGGCACCTTGTCTTGCCATAGCAAACTAATCAATTCAGGAACATCCATACTATCTACTCCCGCAAGTGGCGGGGAGACCAAGTCTAAGTCCCCAAAAAACTCCTGCGGCGAGTCGTAAAAGTAGTAACTCCACATGTTTTGAACCATGCTTTTCATAGCGGCCTCCATTGGACGTCGTTTTGTAACGTACAAAAAGATGTAAACTGTTCAGGGAAATAGATGCTGTTTCTATGCTTTAATGCCCAAAACCATGATTGTTCCCCCTATCAACTATGAGAGACTCACTTCTTTGCCTTATATCGTCTTGCACAATAGGATGCCGTTTCGGCCAAGCTGCGTCTTAATACAGCAGGACTCAAGACCTCCACATTCTCTCCCCACGATAAAATCCACCATCGTATTTCAACGATGCTATTGAGCCGAAGCGTAAGGACAATTGATCCGTCCGGCTTTTCGGATATGGTCTGAGAATGATGCCATATTTTCTCTCTAATATATCGAGCTGCCAGCTCGTCGAACTTCAACTTAACAGTGTATTTTTCTTTTCCCGTATAGATGCCAAATGAAAAGCCGAGCTGTTCTTTGATATCGAACGAAGCATCTTTTTCAAAACTGTTTCCGGTAGCTTCAACATCTTCAATTCGTGAAATCAGGAATGTTCGTACTTCATTACGGCTGTGACAAAAAGCAAAGAGATACCAGTCGCCATTCAGATTGACCATCTGGTATGGATCAATGATTCTCGTGTTTGAAGTGTCTCGGTATGCCGTATAGTAGTCGATTTTTATCTGTTTTTTATTTATAGAAGCATCGGCTATCTTTTTGAATATTTCGATGTCCTGAATGGTTTTTGATGTCATTCGGAATGAGTAGGCTTGTTCTATGCCAGAAAGGTTAACTGTAACTTCATCCGGCAAACTACTTACGATTCTTTGAAATGCATTTCTTAAAGACTCTTCGTATGGAGTCCCGTGACACTGTGACAAGGCTTTCTCGGCCAGAAATATTGCGATTAACTCCCCCTCGGTTATCTGGACTGAAGGAAAAGAATAGCTCTTATTTGCATAGAAAAAACCCTTTTTCGCAGAATCATATTCGACAGGCGCTCCCATCTGATCCCTGAGATATTCGATGTCTCTCAGAACCGTTCTTCGGCTTGCTTCCAGTTCCTCTGAAAGACTGACTGTATTGGGGTAATTACCCTCCTTCAGGCGATGATGTATTACCTGCAATCTCTTTATTGGAGGTTTAGTATATTTAATCATACATACATTA
>CAZXAC010000180.1:0-5497 GCA_964638335.1 uncultured Lentisphaera sp.
GAGGATCGATGCACGATCTATTCGCAAGACATCTCGCAGAAGTCCTCAAGCATGTTGCGTTTGAATCTGATTCTCAATAATCTCGTCCATTCGATCCAGAATGTTATTCAAGAAAATACGTTGTTGAATCCGTACCATAAAGTCGGCGATAAGCTGATGACTTTTGATTATGTTGTTTCCAATCCGCCCTTTAAGCTTGATTTCAGCGACTGGCGCGATGATCTGGATACAAAACAGAATAATGCCCGATTTTTTGCCGGAATACCAAAGATACCCAAAAAAGAAAAAGATAAGATGGCAATCTATTTGCTTTTTATCCAGCACATTATGTTTTCTTTATCGCCTAAGGGGAAAGCCGCGGTTGTTGTTCCGACAGGTTTTTTGACGGCGCAAAGTGGAATTGAGAAGAAAATACGCCAGAAGCTCGTGGATGAAAAAATGCTTCGTGGTGTTGTGTCGATGCCCAGCAATATCTTTGCGACTACCGGAACCAATGTCTCCGTCTTGTTTATAGATAAGGCTAACACAAAGGGCGATATTGTTTTGATGGATGCATCAAAATTAGGAACGACGATCAAGGAAGGGAAAAATCAGAAGACTTTTTTGTCCCCAAAAGAAGAAAATCGAATTATCAAGGCTTTCAATGAGCATAAGACAGAGGAAGATTTTACGGTCGTGGTTTCATATGACCAGATAAAAGACAAAAAATATAGTTTTAGTGCAGGACAGTATTTTGAGGTCAAAATTGATTATGTGGATATCACCAAAGATGAATTTGAAGAAAAGATGAAAACGTATTTCGAGAATATTAATTCTATGTTTGTTGAATCGAATAAGATTGAGGGTGAGATTAAAAAAAGATTAGCGAATTTAAAATATGAGTAATTTAATGTTGGCAAATAAATATTGTGAGGCGGTTTTCGACGGCACGCATGAAACTCCTAAACAGGTTGAGTTTGGACACCCTCTTGTAACTTCAAAACATATAATGCGTAAAAAGCTCGATCTATCTTCAGCTTATCATATTTCATCAGAAGACTATCATTCAATACAAAGGCGGAGTTCTGTTTCTCAATGGGATATTTTGTTTAGTATGATCGGTTCCGTCGGAGAAGTGTATCTCGAAAAAAGCCATAAAATACCTTACGCAATTAAGAATATCGGAGTTTTTTCATGCAAAAATGAAAGCAGGGCTAAATGGCTCTATTATTACTTGCAAAGTCCAGCCGCAAAGTCGCATATTCAAAGATATCTAAGCGGAGCTGTTCAGAAATTCTTACCACTTGGCGCATTAAGAAGTTTTCCTGTTCAAGATTTTAATTCTGATTCTCAAGATGTGATTGAAACCCTTTCCTGTCTTGATTCTAAAATTGATCTCAATAATCGCATCAATACCGAATTAGAAGACGTGGCAAAAGCGCTCTATGATTACTGGTTTGTGCAGTTTGACTTTCCGGATAAAACCGGCAAGCCTTATAAGTCCAGCGGTGGGAAGATGGTTTGGAATGCAGAATTGAAGCGTGAGATCCCGGAAGGATGGATGGCGGGAATATTAGGTCAACAGTGTCAAATTACTCGGGGCGTAACATACAATAAAGAGGATGTAGCTGATCTTGACGATCAAAATGCCACTCCAATACTCAGGGCTACTAATATTAGCAATAGTGAAATTGATTTAAAAGACATGGTTTATATACCCAGAAATTTGGTTTCAAATGAACAGTATCTCAGTATGCTCGATATTCTCATAGTTATGTCAAGCGGGAGTAAGGACCATATCGGTAAGAATGCGTTTTATTACTTTTCAAAAAAAACTGCTTATGGGGCATTCTGCTCAAAAATAACACCGAGCAACGACTATAGGCTCTATGTTAACGTTTTTATGCATTCTCAATTTTTTAAGACATATATAAGAAACTATTGTCTGGGCACAAATATTAATAATCTCACAAATGAGCATATTACGGAATGCCCCTTGTTAATTCCGGATGAGAACTGTATCGCGATGTTTAACGAATTTTCTACCCCCATTTTTAATAAAATTGGTTCAAATGTTCGTGAAAATCACGAGCTTGCTGATCTCCGCGATTGGCTTCTTCCTATGCTCATGAACGGACAGGTTAAGGTGAATTAAGTGCCAGTAATATTATCAATTACAGTGCGGGAGAGATTATCATGATCGATAAGATAATTGAACGAGTTGGTTGCTATGCATGGCCAGCCATTGCCTTTGTTGCGGGGCTGATCGCAAAGCATATTTTTGATATTTACGCGAATAAAATATCGAGATTGCAATACTCGATCAGCAAATCTTTTCTTGGCGCTTCAGGTCATGATAATTATTTCGGGAAAGTTCAGGTTTTGCACAACGATAGACCAGTCGAGAATCTTTATCTTTGCAATTTAACACTTGTCAATACGTCCAATAAAGATTTTAAGGATATAGAGATAACAGTATGGTGTGACACGAACAGCATCATTTTAGTTTCAAGCGCTTTCAAGTCGGGAACTATAAATCCGCTTTTGTTGACTGATAAGTATATTCAAGAATGCCAAAATATTAATGAACAGAATCTGGCGCTGGTATGGTCACGAAGACCTTATCGAATACCTGTTTTGAATAGAGATGACAATGTCGTCTTTTCGTGCCTTGTCACCGGGATCGCCAAAACACAGCCTAACATTTATCTGGACTGTGAGCATCCCGGGTTAAAAGTCGAGGCAAATTTCATACAGCCTGAATATTTTTGGGGTGAGAACAAAAATCTGGGGGCATTGTACGGGCTATTTATTTCCGCGATAGTTTCAATATTCGTTGTGTACTATTTACAATCAAAAGTTTTGATTGCTGTTATTGTTTTCTTGCTTGGGGCGCTTTGCTTGCTCCCGGGCGTTATCGCGTTAAAGATATCGAAAAAAATACGCAAAATCATAAGATAGTCATGTTATGGCATATGAAAAGGATTTAATGTTTTGTCATGAAGATAGGTCGCAATGATCCTTGTCCGTGTGGTAGCGGAAAGAAATATAAAAAATGCTGTTTAGATAAGCAAAGCCATTCCTCGCGAGATATCCCCCCTGAAGTGAAAAATCAATTCGAAAAGATTCAAGCATTGCAGGATCAGATAAGAAAACAACAAGGATTGGGGCGTCCGATTATTTCGTGTGTGCATAATGGCTATAGAATAGTAGCTACCTCGGCACAGTCGAGAGTGTATTGGGAAAAAGAGGAAAAATGGAGAACCTTCCATGATTTTCTGTTTGCCTATATAAAAATTGTATTTGGGAAAGAATGGGGTGCGGCTGAACTTAAAAAAGATGAAAAAGATCAGCATCCTATTGTTCAATGGCATGTTAAGAGTTGCCGATATATGCAGGCTCAGAAAGAGCCGGGTAAAGAAATACAATCGACTCCGATGATTGGAGCTGTTTCTGCCCTGATGTCTTTGTCCTACAATTTATTTCTTTTAGAGCATAATCTTTCGCTTCAAAAAAGAATGATTCATCGGTTGAAAAATTCACAGGATTTTCAAGGAGCGCTTTACGAAACATATGTGTATGCGATTTTTATTAGAGCGGGCTTTCGTATTGAAATTGAAGATGAAACAGATTCTGATAGCAGTCATTGTGAGTTTATCGCAGTTGCGCCTCAGACTGGTGAAAAGTATTCTGTTGAGGCTAAGGCGCGTCAACCGTTTAAGAACCACGTAGGCATAGGAAAACAATTAGGGTTGGCCTTGGGAAAAAAGGCTCAGTATAAGCGAGCTATCTTTATTGACGTAAATATTCCTAAGCTATTGGAGCGAATGGATGAAGTTGACAAAGAACTCAGGGACAAAGAGGCCTTGAAGGATGGCGATTGGAAAGACTCCCCGCCAGCGTATGTGTTTATAACTAACCATTCATTTGCTTATGATTTAGAAGGCGTTCAATTTGAACGCATGGGGTTTGCTTATGGATTTAAAATAGATTACTTTAAAGGAAATACCGCTTATACGAGTTTACGGGATGCCAGATTAGCTCGTGAAAAACATATTGATATGGTGAAGTTGATCAAATCAATGCGTGAACAGGATTCGATCCCGGCAACATTTGATGGGGATATCCCTGAGTTTGCGTTTAATAAAGACCTTCAAGAAAAACGTCTTTTGATAGGCAATAAATACCTTTTGCCGGGCAAAGATGGCAAGGACATTGTGGGTATTTTAGAATCAGCGACATTATCGGAGCCTGAAAAGCTGTCATATGGGTCTTATTTGCTTGAGAACGGAACAAGAGCAATTTTTACTTGTCCAGTGTCAGATGAGGAAATTGAAGCGTATAAAAAATATCCCGATACATTTTTTGGCGTCCCAAGACATCAGGGGCGAAAAATTGATGATCCGCTGGAGCTTTACGATTTCTTTTACGATGTGTATAAGAAATCTACCCGAGAAAAGCTTTTGGAATTCATGAAAAATTGGCCAAATCTTGAGAAGATGAAGGAGCTCGGATATAGGGAATTAGCTGAAACGTACTGTGAAAGTTTGGTTTATGCGGCAATGCGGGATAAGGCGCAAGCAAACAAAGCGAAGCATCAATAAAAAAGAACACAGCAAGGACGAATTTAGCTGATTTTTATGCAGTCGTCTGGTAAAATAACGGATTGAAAGGCGTCGGTAGGCTGATCATTAGGTTGCGCACTTCATGAAGCCATCGACCCCATACTTGTCCCCCAGTCGAAATAGGGGGGGGGATTAAATCAAAAACCTGCTTTGGTTAATAAAATACTGAAGCAGGTTTTTTGTGTATTTTAGCATATCATGAAACCCGAAACGCTAGTGTGAAATTATCATGGTATTTGAGTGGTTAATAAATACCATGATAAATTAACTTGAAATATATGAATTTCATGGTATGCTTAGAGCATGATAAAGCGAAAGAAAATTCAAGACAATATTACCGAAGCTTTAAATAGAGGGCGAATCGTTTCAATATTGGGGCCTCGCCAATGTGGTAAGACGACACTGGCTCGTCAATTTGCCGAACCTGGATCATCATCTTATTTTGATCTGGAAGATCCTATTGATAACGCAAAATTAGCAGAAGCGCAGAATGCTTTACAAAATCTTAAAGGAACGGTTGTTATTGATGAAGTTCAACGTCAACCCGAATTATTTCCTCTGTTGAGGGTTTTGGCGGACAGGATTCCATTGCCGGCTAAATTCCTTATTCTTGGAAGTGCATCCCCGAGCCTTATTAAACAAGCATCCGAATCTTTAGCGGGTAGGGTAGAGCGTATTCGAATTGGTGGATTTTCTCTGGAAGAAGTTGGTCAGAAAAATGTGGAACAGCTTTGGTTGCGGGGTGGTTTGCCGTGCAGTTTTTTAGCGGATAGTGATAAAGATGCTTTTATCTGGTTAAAAGAATATACTCAAAGTTTTGTTGAAAGGGATCTTCCTTTACACGGAGTCTCATTACCGTCCGTAACTTTAATAAGGTTTTGGACAATGCTGGC
>CAZXAC010000181.1:0-5475 GCA_964638335.1 uncultured Lentisphaera sp.
ACAATTAAAAAGAAAAAATATGAGTTCAGACAATGGAAAAATCGTTTTAGGAGTGCTAGCAGGATTGGCAGCAGGCGCACTTCTGGGAATCCTCTTTGCCCCTGATAAAGGTTCGGAAACCCGTAAAAAGATTATCAACAAGGGCGAGGAAGCCAGTGATGGATTGAAAGAAAAACTCAACGACCTGCTCAACGATTTGAATCAGAAAATTGACGCAGCAAAAGCAAAAGCCCGCGAAACCACATCAGAAACCTCTAATTCATAAGCAATTGACATTCATTAATCATGGAAAGTCCAGGAGATCATATAGAATCGCTGATTGAAAAAGGGGAACAATACGGCAAAACCACACTTGAACTAGTAAAATTAAAAACGATCGACAAAGGGGCTGGGGCTTTATCCGAGCTTATATCGTGGGGTATTGTCATCATTTTCGCCGTTGTTTTTTTCACCCTGGCCAATATTGCGTTGGCCTTATGGATTGGTTCGTTGCTGCAAACCATGTATTTGGGCTTCGTTATTGTAGCTTCATTTTACGGGTTGCTGGCCTTACTATTTCTTATTCTTAGAAGGCCACTTTTAAGAAACCCAATGAATAACAGCCTTGTAAAACAATTTCTCGATTAAAGACCATGGCAGGAAAACAAGCCACCGAGTTGCTCAAAGAAAAAATTGAAGCCCTCAAAATAAAACAAGCCGAAGAAGCCAAGGCCTTTCGTGATGAAGTAAAAGCAACCTACGAATGTCTAAAACCGGTTAACCTGATTAAAAGTTCGTTAGCTGAATTTGTTTCTGCTGACAATTTAAAAAAAGAGCTTTTCGAAAGTGGGATACTACTGGTTAACTCTATAATCACAACGCAACTAACAGTGAAACAATCGAATAATTATTTCATACGTACCTTAAGTACATTTGCCCAATTGGCTATAACCACCCTGTTGACCCGTAACCGGGAAGGAATTACCCAATGGATTGGTAGTTTTATTGACAAATTATTTGCTTCGCAGAAAGAAAATTCCTGAGTAAACGCTACGATTTATTAATCTGACAACGGAATGGAGAAGCAAAACTTGCTGCCATTGGTTTCAATTGGTTCAAGCCAAATCTTTCCACCCATAAGATTGACTAACCC
The DNA here is from genome assembly GCA_964638335.1 of uncultured Lentisphaera sp. Classification (GTDB taxonomy): domain Bacteria; phylum Verrucomicrobiota; class Lentisphaeria; order Victivallales; family GWF2-50-93; genus DYMC01. The sequence continues at coordinate 1,133 of CAZXAC010000181.1, forward strand.
GGCCGAAAGAGAAAGGCCCAACCCGGCCCCTTCTCCAATAACACAAGTCGTTGATGAATTAAGCAGAGGACTATCAAACAACGTATCGGCCTTTTCTTTAGGAATTCCTTTACCGGTATCGCGAACCCAGAAAACTAATTCTGAGCGGTTTTTCAAACATCCTATTTCAATATGCCCGATATGCGTAAAATTAACTGCATTCGACAATAAGTTCGAGAACACTTCTGCAACCTTGTCTTTATCAAAAAGATAATACTGGGATGCTGGATCACCTGTAATTGTTGTTAGCACCTCAACTGGCTTGTTTTTGTTCTGAAGATCGAAGCTAAGCCCCGAAGCAATTTTTTCAACATATTCATTTATATTCACTCTCTCCGGTGAAAGCTGCAATTGCCCGGTTTGAATTTTCGATATTTCGATAATGCTATTTAAGGTGCGTAACAAATGCTGACTCAGCTCATTAATATATGAATGAAATAACTTTTGCTTTTCAAGGCTTAAATCTTTGTCTTCGAGCAATTGAACAAACCCAAGTATGCCATTCATGGGCGTACGCACATAATGAGAAAGGTTCGCCAAAAAAGTAGTTTTAAGCCGATCCGACTCATCGGCTTTTCGTTTAGCCTCAAGTAGTTCGGAAAAAATAAGCGTTCGCCGCCTTATCTCGCCACGAACAAGGTAATAGAGCAAAATGCCGGTAACCAACACAAAAAGCCACCCTTTATAAGTAGAAAGAAGATGAATTTTATGAGTATCGTCGGTTAGTGCTACCATTATTTGGTCAGAAAAAAGAATCCAAAGTGCACCAAAGAAGATGTACAATACAGTGATTCGATATTGGAAAGGAATTCTCTTTAGCATTATGTCTTCGGGTTTTACGTTTTTAAATTTACTGTTTTTTTTGTAAAGCGCAATACTCCGATTAACATAAAATGGTTAAGCTTCTTTGTATAATCTTTGTTCGGAGGCAATACATAACATAAAGGAAAATCATACTTTTTAAAAAAAGAATACGACAAAATAAAACCTACCTATTCTTTTGTTGCTCAATATAAGAAAGAGTGTTATTTTTCGAATGGTAAGCAAAAATATAAAAGTGAAGAACATAAAACCTATCAATATGAACAGTACAGAATTTAGCGAATACAAGATCAAAAGAATAAGCGAAGTCGCCAGGGAATTAGGAATCGACCCAGAACGAATATTGCCACATGGGCATTACATAGCCAAGGTTCCTGTGAGCATTTTGGATGAAAAGAAAGACCAACCAGACGGAAAACTGATCCTGGTAAGTGCCATGACCCCAACCCCTCAAGGCGAAGGAAAAACAACAACGACCATTGGTCTGGGCGATGCACTGCGAAAAAAAGGTCTAAAAACAACTATCTGCCTGAGAGAACCATCGTTAGGCCCATACTTTGGAATTAAAGGAGGAGGAACTGGGGCCGGACGGGCACAAGTTATGCCCTCAGAAGATATTAACCTCCATTTTGTAGGCGATATGTACTCTGTGAGCAAAGCCAACAACCTGCTGGCCGCCATGGTCGATAATCACCTTCAACATGGCAACGAATTGAACATTGACCCAAGACGGATAATCTGGCGAAGGGTAATCGACCTTAATGACAGGGCGTTGCGTCAAATCTTCATTGGCATGGGCGGTGTATCGAACGGTGTACCCCGGCAAGATGGTTTCAACATAACACCTGCTTCAGAAATTATGGCCATTTTGTGCCTTGCCAGCGATGTTCACGACTTGGGCGAGCGACTTGCCCGCACGTGTGTTGGTTTTACGTATAGCGGACAACCTGTTCGGGCAAGCGATTTGCAAGCCGAAGGAGCCATGCAAATTCTTTTGCGCGACACCATTCACCCCAATCTGGTTCAAACTATTGAAGGAACTCCAGCATTTGTTCATGGCGGGCCTTTTGCCAACATAGCCCAGGGAACCAATACGGCCATTGCCACCCGTATGGCATTGAAACTATCTGATTATGTGGTTACCGAAGCTGGTTTTGCCACCGATCTTGGTGCAGAAAAATTCTTCGATATTAAATGCCGTATTGCCGGGCTCAATCCTTCGGCTGCAGTTATTGTAGCTACTATCAGGGCAATGAAATATCACGGTTGGAAAGATGGTGGATTTGCTAATCTTGAAAAACATGTTGAAAACATACAACAATTTGGTTTGCAACCCATTATTGCAATCAATAGATTCGACGACGACTCAGATGAGGACATAAAAGAAGTGGTGGAATACTTTGCACAAAAAGGTGTAAAAGCTATTACGGCAACACACTATGCCAACGGAGGAGCTGGAGCTCTCGAACTGGCCGAAGCTGTTATTGAAGCTACAGAAGCCTTTGGAGAACGCAAAATCGTTTACCAATATCCGCTTGAAATGCCGATAATGGAAAAAGTACGCACCCTGGCCAAAAACCTATATGGAGCCGACGACGTGGAATTCTCGGCAAAAGCCATGAGCGATATCGCCCTGATTGCTAAATGCGGGTACGAGAACCTTCCTGTGTGTATTGCCAAATCTTCAAAATCATTATCAGACAACGACAAACTGCTTGGAAGGCCACGAGGGTTCAAAATTACAGTTAACGAAGCCCGTGTATCGGCAGGTGCAGGCTTTGTAGTCATTATCTGTGGCAACATTATGACAATGCCAGGTCTACCTAAAGTACCTGCTGCTACAAAAATGAAAGTTTTGCCAGATGGAAGAGCTGTTGGACTTTCATAATAAAAAGTAGTTATAGGGCATTTAAAAAGCTTGCAGAAACACATACACGACAATGGCAAAACAACAAATAGAGACTGTTAGAGAATTGATTTACTTATCGTACTCTAATTTGGCAATGGCGCATACAGCCGTTGACAAAAAACAAGAGAAATATGGAGCATTTAACTTCATGATACGATCCAGGTTATTCAAAGGACTTAAAACCGGGACTATGAATATGAGGACAATTTTTGACGACGAAAAAATCAAACTACAAACTGGACAGATTTGTAATTATTGCGGCTCGTCAGACAAGTTAGCGTTAGACCATATTTTTCCTCAAAAGCTCGGTGGACGTGACGATGCAGAGAATTTAGTTTTTGCATGTAGAACTTGCAACAGCTCAAAAGGGAAAAAGGACTTAATGGAATGGATGAATTTTAGAGGACAGTTTTTACCATTAATGATTATCAGACGCTATTTAAAGCTGACTTTCAATTATTGCAGTGAGAACGGACTTTTAGACAAGAAAATTGACGAGTTGAAAGATATGGACTTGCCATTTAGAATTGACCTGTTACCAATCAATTTTCCGTGTCCTAATGAATTGATATTAAACATTGAGACAAATGAAAACGCCCTGTAGCAAAAACTATATTACAATTGCCGTTTCTGTGCCGACAACAAGCCGTGTAGCCCACAAAAACTGCAATGCGGCTCGACAGGAAAGCAGCCCGCAGTCAGAAACTTCATATAGTTCAATCCGATATAAGTATTAAATAAAATATTATGAAAGAACGTATAATTGAATTTTTTATCATGTTGCCGCGTGATGAACAGTTAGAACTCCTGCGCGAGCTAAACAGTTCTCTATCAGAAGAAAATCCTATAAAAAAGCTTAACGAGCTAAGTCAGACAATATATCGGGAGAATATAAAATTCGAAATAGAAAACATAGGGGATCAGCTCTGTCCTATTATCAAAGCCGACTTAACCACACCATGGGGGATATACTCAGCCACTGGAAGTAACCAAAAAATTGCCAAAACTAAAGTTGCAGAATTAGCACTAGCAGCAGCCAATGAACTAAATAAATCAAAACAATAAGTTGTTTTTTAAATTGATAATAACCGATGTAAGATTGTGTCTAGTTTTATTGAAAAACATAACGTGTTGGAAACAATCAAAAGCCCCAAATAATTATTGATGAAAAATTATGTACCTGATGTTTTAACCTGATTGCTTCCCTCTTCAGTCCCAAGACGAGATCATGCCTTCATTACATGGAGATAGCAGGTTAATAATTCATTACCAAGTCGTCAAATTTTCAACTAACGTTAATGTCATGTTATTTTCCCCCAATTATCGACAATACATGATAGCTTATCATTACATTTAAAACCACAATAGAATAGTTTTAAAATATGGGTAAGCTAAAGTTTTCTGCATTTGCTGTACTCTTGTTAAGTGCATTCAATTATGCATCGGGACAAGAGTTGATACTCAACGATCTTGAGTATTTTGAGACGCAGGGCGTTAATGTCCTTGTGTACAATAACCTTTTTACAGGAGGGTTTAACGATGAGAAGAACGCCGGGATTGAATTGATCCACCA
>CAZXAC010000182.1:0-5447 GCA_964638335.1 uncultured Lentisphaera sp.
ATTATTAAGGATATATTTATTCCGAAAAATATCGAGAAGATCCTTCTGCCGCTATCAGAAACTTCCGATAAAATCCCTTCTGACGGCCAAAGAGCAAAAAGCACTGCACAGAGCAGGAAGAGATAGGCGAATATGATTAGATTGTTCAGAAGGGATCTGCTGCTTCCACCGAATTCCCTTACAAAAATTGGATTTTTCCAAAGCAACATTTACTCATCCTTTTTTTGTTATGCTTACAAATACATCCTCGAGATCCACTTCCTCTTCGGAGAACCAGCGCACTTGTACATTGTTCTCAATTAAAACTCTCAGAACATCTTTCAACTGTTCCCTTGCGCCAGAAAAAGTACATTGCAACACGTTTGATTCCAATTCCTTGACACTTTCAATTCCTTCCGTACGTTCGAGCAATCCCTTTGCCTCAGCTGGATCTGAGTCAATCGTCACATTTATCACTATCTTCTCCTGAATACTTCCGCTTATCTCCTTCACAGACCCCTGAGCGAGAAGTTTGCCCTTGAATATTATTCCTATAACGTCACAAATTGAAGAAAGCTCTGGTAGTATATGGCTGGATAGAAGTATTGTCTTGCCAAGCCCTTTGAGGCGGGAAATCGTTTGTCGCATCTCTATGCGGGCCGTGGGATCAAGACCGCCAGCTGGTTCATCGAGAATAAGCACATCGGGATCATGTATGAGAGTTTTTGCAAGACCTATCCTTTGGCGCATCCCTCTGGAAAGCGATGTGACCTGATAATCAATCATGTGCGAGGATTCCGTCAAGGCAAGAACTTCCTCTATTCTGCTCTTCCTTTTTTTCGGAGGGATCTTGAATGCCGCTCCGTAGAAGTCGAGATATTCCCATACGCTCATCTGCTCATAGACTCCGAATATGTCCGGCATATAGCCTATTTTGCCTTTTATCTTGGACATATTTGCCGGGTTTACATGAATGCCGTCTATGAAAGCCTGTCCCGAATCCGGTCTTACAAGTCCGCACAGGATCTTGATTGTAGTCGTCTTACCGGCTCCGTTGGGGCCCACAAAACCGTATATGCATCCCTTCTGTACTTTCAAATTGACATCGAAAACCCCTCTGTCGCTTCCATAATTTTTAGTCAAATTTTCCGTTCTTATCATTTTACTGCCTCCGATTCATTGTTTTGCGGAAATTGGCGTGGGATATACTCCGCTTGCTTCTGACTGGTCACCTGACACAGAAATCTTGAGTTCTGTAACCGTCCATCTTTCTTGCAGAACCATCTCCCGGCTCATGCTTTTTTTCTTCAGTCTCGCATCAAGAATTATAAATCCCGTTCCAGATAAATCGATGACTTTACGAAGCTCGTCTCCAGTGAACATGAAAGTGTTTTTCCCTCGCGAATTGAAGGATATTTTTTTCTCGCTGACAAGATTCGCCTTCGTCGGCTTTGCCGCTTTCTTCGACTTCCCCTTTTTCTTCTTACCAGTTTCAAGCGGGACATTCTCAACAACAGGTACTTGCATTTCCGTTGACGGCGCGGACAAGTACGGTACGACCTCTACATTTCCGGAATCTGACACGTAATCAAAAGTCAGTTCCATCCTGTCCGCTTTTACGAAAGCAAAGATTTCCGGCACGGAGAATCTAAACTTGTAAACAGTATTATCAGTTGTGGAAATAGACATTCCTTTTACCTGATTAGACTGACTTTTGTTCCAAATATCCTCTGGGCTTATCCTGATTAATTCCGGAGCTACGACAAGTCTTCCTTCTGGGATTTTTTCCGTTATCGGCATGATGTATGCCTTCAAACCGTTGCCTTCAAGTACGTCGGACACCGAGATACAATCACCCAGATTTTTTTTCGTCACCACAACGAGCATTGGATTGGAACTAGGATATTTTTCGCGCAATACGGAAAATACAGGTGGAATGACTGAATCCGTTTTCAGGCTTCCGTCTGCTCTAGGAGCGGAGATCTTGCCGCCAGACATTTCAAGCATGCAAATCCCGGAGGGGAAAATTATTCCGGAATCTTCAATTTTTTCTCCTGCAACATCGAAATCACCGCCTTCGAAAAACATTCCATCTTCCGTATAGGAAATAGATGCCTTGGCAAATGACGCAGTACCATAAAGTCCGGTCATCTGCCTGAACTGCCTTGAGGCATTTGACTTCAATTCCAGATTTGCGATTTTCGCATAGCCATCGATCTTGCTTACGGTAAATGGATCTGAAATATCCGAAAACATTCCCTGAGCCATCTTAGAATCCTTTTGAGTTAATACTGGGACAGGAGGGATTCCGGCAATGACACAGTTCTCATTCAATCCATCAACAGTTTTTTGATTGTCATTTCTGGAGAATATGGAATAGAGCCCTTCGCAAACGGATGATGTCCCGTCGCAAAATACAACTTCCAATGCTGATACTAGGATCTTTGCCCTGTCAGTGGAATCTTTTCTTGGTATTAAAAATATTGCAAAAGTCACCGCGACTGCGAAAATCGCAAGTATTCCCCACGAGAGAGGACCTTTTTTAAGGATCACACCCATCAAAAGTATGAAAATAGCCGGGATCAGTATAAATAACAAAATTTTTAGTATTGATTCTGGCTTTGGTATGGAGAATCCCGTTAGAGAATCGAGCATCTCAGAAGCTTCTGAAAAAGATCCCTCAACTATTTCCATTGAATAGGCGAATTTCACCAACTCCCTCCATATTCCACTATTCTTAAATACATCTTCAGTAAGCGGAAAAGCCGATGAAAGCACAGTTCCTGCGCCAAACCTCTTTATGCAAAAAACAGGATTATCCCCTTCCTTCATCAGAACTAAGGCCCCTTCAGAAGGAATCGAATGCATGAATTCAACACGTTCTCCTCTGGTTGACCAATCTGAAAAAGACGGAAAAAATCCCTTAAGCGCATCGGACTTGTCAGTCGTTTTTATGGACAGCGGAGAGACCGGCATGATGTCGGCAAGAGGAGTGGAAAGCGCGTCAATCATTCCTTTCGGATCAGCGAAAACAAGCCTTCCACCCGACAATACATAATCTAAAATAGCCTTGAATTGTCTCTCGGAATATTTTGAAAAATCCGGTCTCAGGATTACAACGCAATCAAAAGACGATAGAACAGAGTAATGACTTGGACAACTTGTTGATGTAATGAAATACTGAAACAGCTTGCCCTTATATTCATCCATTTGCGATATGGCGCCCAAACTTATATCCGGGCGATCGGATATCGTCGCCAAAGATTTCTTGTGCTTATTGCCATATATCCTTTCAACGAAAAAATCGTCTGAAACCGCCACTCTGACACCTTTTTCATAGAGCTCTACCCGATATGATTCGGATCCCTCCGCTACGGCCTCCGCTACGTATGAAAGCTCACTTTTAGCTGGCAGAAACACTTCGTACTCGAATACAGTGGTTTTGGGTGCGAGGAAATTTCCCTCAGACACTAGGCGCATGCTAACCCTGCGCGAAATATCATCTGGATTCTTCAAAACAGCCCGGAATTCTGTCCACGAATAGTCCTTGACCCTTGGAGAATATGCAACTCTGAGAAATGCCCTTTCAACACTTGGCTCCGCGACAAGCCCGTGAGCCAGCAAGAGGAAGGCGAAGATCGATAGGAAATTATTGGGAGCTGTGTATCTAAACATTTTAAAGAAATAATTACGCAAAAACATTTACATTGTCCTGCTCATCTCTGGGAGGAAAATCAAATTCATGAGCGAAAAGATCGGCTATCCTAGAACAAGCAACCTCCTCATTCTCCCCATCCGCCGTAACGGTCACCTCGTCTCCTCTTTCAAGCCCCAACGATATCAGTGACAATATGCTTTCGAGGTCTGAGCTTCCGTGCTTTGAGCTTATGGTTATCTTGCAGTTGTGGAATTCCTGAACTGCGAGCATTATCATGCTCGAAGGGCGGCAATGTATGCCAGCTTTATTCTGCACAACTGTCTTCTTTTCGGTCATCTTTCCGCAAAGTTAATTATCGCTTAATTTAAATTCACGTCGAATATATTCAAATCCATAATGAAAAATAAAAAAAACAGACTATCTTGTCACCTTGATACACAAGTCACATTAGGAGAGAAGCAAAACTAAAAAATAACACAGAATAAAAATGAAAATTTTTTCTTCCAAATCAGTTCTAAGTGGAGAGATAAGCGTTCCTGGATCAAAGTCGCACAGCATCAGGGCTGTGGCAATAGCAACGATGGCTGAAGGCTCATCCACAATAATCTCTCCGCTTTCGTCCGGAGACACGCTGTCAAGCCTAGTCGCTTCAGAGGCATTCGGCGCAAGCGTCGAAAAGAAAAATGATTTCTGGCGCATAAAGGGAGTGGGGGGGAAAATTAAACCATGCAATAAAATAATTGATCTTGGAAATTCAGGAACAAGCCTTAGAATATTCACCGCCCTCGCCGCACTATGCGATTCAAAATATTCCTTTGACGGCGACTCCTCTCTCAGGACGAGAGAGATGCGGAATTTGCTCTCTTCTCTGCAGGATCTCGGCGTCGAAACAAATTCCTCCAACGGGAAATGCCCTCTGTCGGTGAAAGGACCTTTGCGCGGAGGCCATACTAGCATCGAGGGAAAATCATCACAATTCGTGACCGCCCTCCTTTTTTCAACACCACTGGCACAAAAAAACAGCGAGATAATTATTACAAAACTAAATGAAAAACCATATGTTGAAATAACACTCGACTGGCTGAAAAGACAGCAGATAGAAATAGAACACGAAAAAGACCTGACTCATTTCAGGGTCAAGGGCAAACAATGCTACAAATCTTTCGAGTCTCCAATACCGGCGGATTTTTCAACAGCCACATTTCCATTGGTCGGAGCCGCAATAACGGGTGGAGAATTGAGTATTAGAAATCTTGATTTCAACGACAGGCAAGGTGACAAGGAAATTTTTTCAGTGATGGAAAAAATGGGTGTCACCGTGACAAAAGGCGCAGAATGGACGATTGTGAGGGGACCATCAAAACTCAAGCCCGTCTCAGTCGATCTGAATGCAACTCCAGATGCCCTCCCCGCCCTTGCCGTCGCCGCATGCTTTGCCGAAGGACGCAGTGAGATCCTGAACGTACCGCAGGCACGGATAAAAGAGACCGACAGAATTGCCTGCATGACTCGCGAACTTCGCAAGATGGGAGCCGACATTGAAGAGCTTCCCGACGGAATGATAATAAACGGGCGGGGTGAACTTGCTGGAGCCACGGTCGAAGGTCATGGAGACCACAGGATAGTGATGGCTCTAGCGATAGCTGGCCTCGCCACTGGCAAAGAGACCTGCGTGAACGGCGCGGAAGCCGCTGAGGTTACATATCCGGAATTCGCAAGAGATTTTATAAAGATTGGAGCTAAGTTCAAAGTGATTTGAGCCGATTGCAAAATTGCCTTTTTAGTGGAGCGCCAGCCTTATGGCTGGCTC
>CAZXAC010000183.1:0-5442 GCA_964638335.1 uncultured Lentisphaera sp.
GAATTTATTAAGCAGGGAACTTCCTACGTTTTGAGGGACCTTGGTAGCACCAACGGAACACGAGTGAATAATGTCCCTGTTACAGAGCAAGTACTTCAAAATAGCGATATCGTTCAAGTCGGAGGGATAGAAATCCTTTACGATTGTGAGGATAAATCAATGACCACGGCGATAAAAACACATACTGGAATAAATCTTGACGGAGCCCAAGTTGGAATATCCACGGTCAAGAAAATGGAGAATTTCGACCCCTTCGCCACAAACAAAAAAACAGCCAAATCCCATAAGGTCACTATGATAATCGTAGTGGTGCTTGTGTTGTTAATCATACTTTTGATAGCCGTATTGGTGAACATGCTTACAAAGCCCGGGAAGGAAAAGGCCGGCAGGCATGAGAAAAAACAGTTATGTCTTCTGATTACATATCAACTCATCGCGATTTCTTGAGCTGATCTTCCTCATTAAAGACATGCCCTGGTTTCTCTAAAAAACAATACTTACTCGATGGAATCAAGTGGAAAAGAAAAATAAAACTGAACGCACTCCTCAGATAGCCATGATGATATGGATTCTAATATTCATATCACTCGGAACAATATTCATATATAATTTCAATAAGACCGAATACGAAGAATGGGAGCAATCTAGATTTGAGGAAGAGTTGGCCAAAGGCAGGATAGTATCCATAAAAATAACCCACGACAACGAAAAAGTCGCCATCCTGGAAGGCAAATACATTGAAGATCCAACGCAAATTTCCGAATATGACAAGTCCGACAGATTTTACCGCTCAAAAGTCGTTTACTCGGACAGGCTTGATTCCGAAATACGCAAACAGCCCGGAGTTAGCATAAAGGTTGAAAACAAGGATACATGGTTTAGGAATCTTGTAATGACAATATTGCCGGTGATAATAGTCGTCGGGTTCCTGTATTTCCTCTTTTCCCGCCAAATGAAAATGGCCGGAAAGGGTGCGATGCAATTTGGCAGAAGCAAGGCCAGAATGATTATGCCCGAAGAACAGGACAAGAAAATAACCTTCAAAGATGTTGCTGGAGCCGAAGAGGCGAAAGAGGAAATGTATGAAATCGTGGATTACCTCAAAGATCCTCTAAAGTACAAGATGCTAGGAGCAAGAATCCCCAAAGGAGCTCTTCTAACAGGTCCGCCGGGAACAGGAAAGACCCTCCTCGCAAAAGCCATAGCGGGAGAGGCTGGAGTTCCGTTCTTCTCAATAAGCGGTTCGGATTTTGTGGAAATGTTTGTAGGTGTGGGGGCGAGTAGAGTGAGAGACATGTTCGATACCGCCCGAAAATATACTCCTTGCCTAGTATTCATAGATGAAATCGATGCCGTTGGAAGATCTAGATTTTCAGGCATTGGCGGTGGACATGATGAACGCGAGCAAACCCTCAACGCGTTACTTGTTGAAATGGACGGACTCGAAACGCAGGAGGGCACGATAATTCTCGCGTCAACAAACAGGCCTGACGTGCTGGACCCAGCGCTTCTGCGTCCGGGGCGTTTTGACAGAACGGTGGTACTTGATCTCCCAGACATAAAGGGGCGTCGCCAGATTCTCGATGTCCATTCAAAGAAAATCAAGATGGACTCTTCGGTAAATCTCGACACGATAGCGAAAAGCACTCCTGGTTTTAGCGGCGCCGATATCGCAAATATGATAAACGAATCGGCTCTCCTTGCGGCAAGACTTAATAAAAGTTCCGTCTCAATGGCGGAAATCGAAGAGGCGAGGGACAAGGTAAGATGGGGTAGGGAACGCAGGAGCAGGAAGATAAGCGACCAGGAAAAGAAATTGACGGCATACCATGAATCCGGACATGCGATAGTCGCACTGAAATGCACAAAATCAATGCCAGTGCACAAGGTAACAATAATTCCAAGAGGAATAGCGTACCTTGGCGCCACAATGCAGATGCCAGAAGAAGACAGATATACCAAGAGTAAACAGGAACTAATAGATGAAATGACAATTCTTATGGGCGGAAGAGCCGCGGAAGAACTCAAAATAGGAGACATCACGAGCGGAGCGTCCTCTGATATAGAACACGCCACACGCATAGCAAGGCTCATGGTATGTAATTTCGGCATGAGCGAAAAAATGGGCACTGTACAATATGGCGGCAGAGATGAACACATATATTTAGGGCGTGACATAATTAAATCGGAAAGTTTCAGCGAAGATACTGCCCGCGAAATAGACAACGAAATAAAGAAACTTATAGATTCCTCCGCTCAGAGAGCAAAGAAAATCCTCGAGGAAAATATAGACAAGCTCGAAACTCTTGCTCAAAAATTGCTCGAGTGCGAAACTCTCGAAGGAGCAGAAATCAAAAAACTCCTTGGCTTTGAGGAAAATCCGGCGGAAGATTCTGACCCCAACCAGCCTGCAGTCTGAATGGCTGCGAAATTCGCAAAATAAAATTTGATTTGTGTATCTTCAGTCATATATTACGCATCGACTTATTTTTTCCTCTATCTTCTTGTTTAGAGGGGGCGTAGCTCAATTGGTTAGAGCGCCAGCCTGTCACGCTGGAAGTTGCGGGTTCGAGTCCCGTCGCTCCCGCCATTTTTTTGCCTATGAAAACCGCTTCAGGGAACTACCATTTCCACAAAAATTCCACAAAATGAACCCATTAGTTTTGATTCTGTATCCTTTGAATTAGCTTGGCTGTTTCAGGATAGTTGATGGTCGAAGAATAGTGCATGACCATGCTGACAGTGTCGTGCCCAGTCCACTTCATGATATTGTTTATCGGAATGCCTGACTCGACGGCGTTCTTGACGAAGTATCTTCTCCAGGAGTGCCAGTTCAATGGACGAACCTTCCTGTCAATCCCGACAATTTTCATTATCCGATAAAATGACTTCCTGGTATTGTTGGGATTTATCAAGTTTCCAAGTGAATTTATGAAGAGCTTCCCCTTCTTGCCAGCGCATCTTTTCCTCAAAACCTCCTCAACTTCTGGAAGCATTGGTATCACCTTGACTTCGCTTTTGTGCTTGGGAGAGAAGTCGCTCGTAGCCCTGATTGTAATGCTTGGAACACTGCCCGTATCCCAGTTGATGGATTCCGTGGTCATGTTTGCAAGCTCCGCATATCTCATTCCAGTATTGGCAAGCACTACAACGATGTCATAAATCAGCCTGTTACGCTCCTTCTGAGCCTGGGCAAGGATGTCGTGGTATTCCTGTTTTGTAAAGACTGGCTTTTCCAATGGCGGAGGCCTGAAAAGAGAAATGGGACCACCTTTTGAATATTTCGCCGGATTTGAACTGACAAGACGACGGCTGACAGCCCAGTTGAATATCGTAGCCAGATTGATTATATCTCCATCAATTGTTCGCTTCGAAAGCGTCTTTTTTGACAATTTTACTACGTGTTGCATCCTGAACCGGATGAATTCATCAATGAGATTCGAACTTATATGTTTGAACTGCATAAGATAAGGGTGGGCTGATTTCAGCCATTCCAAGAATATATGTATTGTGGATCTTATGCGTCGCATAGACTTGGGTTTGTAATATGGTTCCTTGGATTCGATAAACTTGCTGAATAGTTTTTCAATAGGGATGGTATCGTCTACAATCCCCATGGCTTGGTTCAGAAGTTGGGGATTGATATGGCGGTCAACATACTCTTCGGCATCCCTTTTTACGGTTCTCCCTGTTGAACGCTCCTGATATTTATTCTGGGATGGGACATAGTAACGTGCCTGCCATATGCCAGTTGCTGTAAATTTCCTCAGCCTTACCTTGCCGTATTTATATGTTTCACAAAATTTGGGAGAATCATTCACCATACATCAGGAGCCTTGACTTTTACCTTTGTTTTCACGCTTGAGCTTAACAGAAGTCCTCTTTCTACGTCTTTCTTTTTGAATCTCCATTTTCCCCTCGTGCATCCTGGAGGTATTTTTATCCCTTTGATATGTCCTTTCCCGGCCAATCCCCGTATTGTTTTGGGAGCCAGATTGAAGTATTTGCCGATCTCAAAGGTATTCAAAAGCTTCCCCTCGTCTTTATCGGTTTCGTTCCCGTCTTTTCTATTTGAAAGAAGTTCATTCATTAGAAAAGCATTTCTGACGTTAAGTCTTCGAGCTTCTTCTTCCAATTGTTTGAACTCCGGGCTGTCAACTGGTGCCTGGTTGATGGTCTGAATCACTGCCTGCATGTCACTTGCGCTTTCCATATCTTCCTCCTGTGATTTATTGTTTGTTTCAATTCTTTTTGCTTTTGCCAAATTATCCATTTTTCCCTCCTTCATTTTTTATTTTTATTGCCCGTTCATATCACCGTAATCTTTCTCTATTATACTTTGGACGAAAGATACTTTGGCCAAAATTCGCCTCCAAATGAAAGAATCTTTTAACTTTTATTTGAGGAAAACATTATCTGGAGATTTTAGCCTCAGACTGGATAGCCAAAGGGGGATTCTGAAGCAGGCTGATATTCTTGCGAAAAATGCTGTTTCCGTTAATCCTGACGTGTTTTGTATCCTTGGATAGGAGTGGATTGGGGGAACTTCAAGAGCTGGAGAAAATATGTTCCCTGAGAAATATCATTTTCAAGTCGTCGTCTAAACTTCGGATTTCTGGATTTCAATATGAACACAACGAGCATATTATTCGGAACTTCTCTTTCCCTTCGCTCGATTGGTAAACCATAAAATGGCTCCCCCAATTATGGCCGATAGTAACTTTGTGTCCGCATTCCAGAATAAACTTCTGTCCTTTGAGCTGCGCCAGATGCTCCTTGAGCTTTTTGGTGGGCTGATATGTCTTCGGTAGATTCATATTAGACAGAATACTTGTTGCCGCTTATTTTTATCGGTAAAGTGTTACATATCTTCCGAAATGCTTTTCAAAGACAGCAAGGATATTTTCATAATCCCACGATGTCATTTCAGTTGTTATCTTCTCCGTCAGTTCCTTTCCGAAATTCAACTGCTTGGCCAGTTGACGGGCAGTTCCGATTAACACAAACGCATTTCCGTTCGGCCCTGTAATATCAATCTCTATTCCTCTCCTTTTCCTGTTTGCCGCTTTGATTGTCATGGCCATTCCTCCTTTTTTTTATTCGTCAAGAGAGAACATTTTTGCCAGCCCTTGAAAGCATTGGGAATATCGTGCAGGCGATGAATACTTTTTTGCATTATGATTGAATGCATTATATAAATTCCATCTTGTAGGTTCTGCAAAATCTTTAAATGGCGGGTTTTTGAATGTGGATATCACCGCCATTATGTCGCAACTCGGGATCGCATTGAATTCCTCGCACGCTTTTACGACCTCCAGTCTGGCTTCGTTAAGTGTTAAATGTTCATATTTGAGTCTTTCAATGTTTCGGTCAAATACTTCGTATTGTCCAGGGAATTTGTCGAAAGCCATTGAAATGAAGCTGTCCAGTTCTCCAATGCTG
>CAZXAC010000184.1:0-5399 GCA_964638335.1 uncultured Lentisphaera sp.
AGTCGCTTCTAAAAGCGGAGCTGATCCTGCCTCTGTTGCCTTTGACGCGGCAAGTTCAGCCATCGCCAGAGGGATGGATTACTTAATAATTGACACCGCCGGAAGACAGCACACCAAGAAGGGTTTGATGGAGGAGTTGGCCAAGATGGTGAGAGTGATAAAAAAAGTGATCCCGGATGCGCCGCATGAGACTATTTTGACTGTTGATGCGGCTACTGGCTCCAACGCTGCAAATCAAGCGAGGGAGTTTGCGAAATTCGCAAACGTTAGTGGACTTGTATTGACCAAATTAGATGGAACGGGGAAGGGTGGTTCGGTCGCAGCCATACATTCTGAATTTAAGCTTCCAATTTTATTTGTGGGACTGGGAGAACAGACCGAGGACCTTCAGCCGTTCAATCCTGAAATGTTCGCAAAGGCTATTTTTAGCACAGAAGGAGAAAAGCAAGATCATGAGTGAGAATTTACAAAAGAGGGACTTTATAAGGGACATAGTGGCGTCTGACCTGGAATCCGGCGCTTGCAAAGCGGTGAATACTAGATTTCCTCCGGAGCCCAACGGATACCTCCACATAGGTCACGCGAAGTCAATATGCCTGAATTTTGGAATAGCGAAGGAGTTTGGAGGAAAATGCAATCTGCGCTTCGATGATACCAACCCGAGCAAGGAGGACATCGAATACGTTGAATCAATAAAAAGAGACGTTAAATGGTTGGGTTTTGATTGGGATGACAGGGAATATTACGCTTCAGATTACTTCGATAAAATTTATGATTACGCGGTTGCGCTCGTAAAAAAGGGTAAAGCTTATGTATGCGATCTTTCGGCGGAGGAAATTTCCTCCTACAGGGGAAATCTAACCGAACCCGGAAAGGACAGCCCTTACAGAAATAGAAGCGTTGAAGAAAATTTAGAGCTTTTCAAAAAAATGAGGAATGGCGATTATGCGGACGGTTCCAAGACCTTGCGCGCAAAGATAGACATGGCTTCCCCTAATATCCTCATGAGGGATCCCGTGATGTACAGGATAATGCGTTTTCACCATTACCGGAGTGGAGACAAATGGTGCATATATCCCACATACGATTACGCGCATTGTGTTTCCGATTCCATAGAGGGAATAACTCATTCGATATGCACGTTGGAATTTGAAATACATCGTCCGCTCTACGATTGGTTTCTCAATGAACTTGATATATACCGTTCGAAGCAATATGAGTTTGCCAGGCTAAACCTTAATTGGACAGTTATGAGCAAAAGAAAACTGCTCGCGCTGGTAAAAGAAGGAAAGGTGTCAGGTTGGGATGATCCAAGAATGCCTACGCTTTCAGGAATGAGGAGAAGAGGATACCCAGCCGAGGCTATAAGGGATTTTTGCGCCCAAATAGGGGTAACCAAATATGACGGAGTAAGCGATTTCGCCCTTTTGGAGCATTGCGTAAGGAATGTGCTTAACAGGACCGCGCCAAGGTTTATGGCTGTGACCAATCCTTTAAAACTAACGATACTTAATTATCCTGCTGATACATGCGAAGAACTTGACGCCGTGAACAATCCGGAGGATCCATCAATGGGATCAAGGAAGATTCCTTTTTCTCGTACAATATTGATAGAGAAGGATGATTTTTGCGAGAATCCGCCAAAAAAATATTTTCGTCTCTTCCTAGGGAATGAAGTCAGATTGAGATATGCGTACATAATCAAATGCGTGGACTTCAAAAAAGACCCCCATTCGGGAGAAGTTACTGAGGTCCTTTGTGAATATTATCCGGAAACAAAGGGCGGAAACGCGCCTGAGGGAAAAAAGATAAAAGGCACTATACACTGGGTTTCGGCTGATAAGGCGAGAGAATGTGAAGTCAGACTTTACGATAGATTGTTCTCAATGGAAAATCCTGAGGATGGCGGGGATTTTATGTCCAACATAAATCCAGATTCGATTAAAGTCGCAAAGTTCCTGGCGGAACCAGCAGTCTCCAAAGTCTCTCCCGGAGATAAATTTCAATTCGAGCGTGTGGGATATTTCTGCTGCGATATTGACTCCTCAGATGCGAAACCCGTATTCAATCGGACGGCAACATTGAAGGACAGTTGGAGCAAGATTGCCCAGAAATCATAATAGCCATTTTTAACTCAAAGCATGTTTTGAGCTTGTTTGAAAGCGACTCAGTACAATATGCGGGTCGAACAACATTATATACTTTCCGACTGGTACATGTTAACGTAGTTATTTTAATATTGCGGTTCCGTATCTTATGAATCCTGGAAGCTTGAATTCATGATATGACGCTTTCTTGCTTCCTTTTACGATTACAGATCCGAGATCTGGCGTAATCCATTCGCAAACGCTTTCGCATGATATTGAATTGGATATTTTCAGAAACACCATTTGTTCTTTTGTCTCATCCTCATAAGAAAATATCTGAACGGCTTTTCTTCCGTCGTTTAGTCTTGAGAGCGATACTCCAGCGACTCCATCAAGCTTTACGCTGATTTGCAGATCACCTCCCAGTAGACGCAACACAGAACTTTTAATCTTCGCGAAATTGTCAGTCCACATAGGATATAGATTTCTATCAGGAGCTGACATCATATTCGCAATCTTGTGGCCTTCTGCGAATTTCGCTGGAATGTAAAGAGTCTCTCCCTTTGAATATTTGTTTTCAATAAATTCATCAGAGTGATCAAAAACGCTCGCGTTGATCAATGTCTTTAGGAGGCTATCCTTGCGTGGCCTCTTTCTTAAGTCATAAACACCTGGCAGTCCGAAGGAAAGAAGCTTGCCGCCGTTCTCAACAAAGGTACTTACCATTCGCGATTCCTTCTCGCTTAGAAGAGAGACGTTTGGCAGCACAAGCATCTTATATTTATATACATCCTCTATGCTTTCTGAAAAAACGGTATTGTATGGAAGCCTGCTTTTCAGCAGGAATTCTTCAGCGAGATGCAGTGATGGCAGTGCCGCGAAATGATCAAGCTCCAACGTCTCCCTGTGATAAAGAACTGCGATATTCGCAATATTTTCCCTTTCGCAAAATACCGGAAGCTCTCTTATGAAAGACAAAGTTTTCTTCTCGTAAGGATAAATTCTGTCCCATTCCATGAACATCTTCAGTAAGTCTTCTTCGCATGAACATATAGACAACGGCATCGTTCTTACGGCCCAGAGCATTGAGATGATTCCATTGAAGGTTAGCGCTTCGAAAAAGACTTTTTCAATATCGTCCTTTCCTGAAGGGAATCCCGGATTTTGAGATCCGGCAACGGATGTGTCAAAATCTCCTTTCTTCCATGCCCCTGGTATTCCAAAACTTCCGCAGGAGAGGGCTGCAATCTCGCCATGATAGTTTCCAACAGGGTTGCCGTTGCTGATTCCGGGGAAAAACTTATTTTCCAGATAGACCAGGTCGCAGACAGATAGTATCCGCATTAAGTCAATCCCTTTCATGTACGTATTATTTCCTCTCCAAAGGGCAGGATTCAGACACATCAATCCATAAGGATCAAGGCTTTCGAGATGATTCATAAGTTCAAGATGGACATTCAAATTCCTTTCGCAGTTGTAGTTCATTAGTGCTTGGATAATCGGATCGTCAGAAAGATCGAAGGCCGCAATAGAGTTCGGCATTTCAATCCTATTGAAATTTTCGAAATAAAGTTCATCAAGCAGATGACGGCGCTTCTGAGATAGAAACTTACGGAAACCCTTCATGCAGGACTCGCATCTACATGGCAGCATGTAATCATTGTCAATGAATATTCCGTTGGCGCCGCGCGCGATCGCGTCTGAAATAAGGCCCTTTAAGTAATTTATAAATTTTTTGCCAGACTGGCATGCAGTCCTTCTCCAATAGACATTTCCATATGTGGTGGTGCTAGCATCCAAGCCTATTGCCCACTCGAAATTGGGCAGTCTCTCCGTCTCCTGAAGGACGTTTTGATATTGGATGTAGGCAACGGTTCTGATTCCGAATTCATTCAGATAAGAAGTCATTCTTTTAAAGTCAGACCTTTCCCCGTCTTCGGTCCTGGCATCTCCTCCCATGGAAAATGGAAGACCTACAAGATTAACTCCGAGCTCAGAGAATTTACGCGCGGTATCCTTGGACATTACACGATTATACCATTCATCATACCAAATGGCGTTACCGGCAATTGCTCCCGCAAGTGTTCCGCCACGCTTCCTAAGTTTTGAAATACCCCATGCGTTTATCCAAACTATTGGTTTTTCTTTAAACAGTTTTTTTATCTTGTCTTTTGATTTCATGATTTATAATCGGTATATATTGGCGCGCTATTCCTTTTTTTGTTCAACGGCCGTTTTGGGTGATTTTCGTCTGGGTTTTTCACCTATGATTTTATCTTTTTCGAAATGAGCCGCGATTTCTGAATATATGCTGTTTGGATATATCGCTGAGACATAGCTATCTGAGGGCTCCTCCATTTCGTTGGCTTTTAAAGAAATCAGAAGAGGCCTATTATTGAAGATTTTAGTCCAAGATTCGTTCATTACAATTTTTGTTTTTGTCCTGTCGATCTCAGATAACATATTTAAACTTGTCATAGCGTAAAATATTCTTTCATATTCGTCGCTATTCTGATTCCAATAGGTCCAGCTGGTTCGCAGATCATCTATTGGTCTTATGTCGAAGAGTTTCTTTTTGTTCTTATATTTTCTAGCATATATCTCCTTTATCGGCGACATTCCGCAGTTGTCGTTGAAGTTTCCAATGATTATGACATTTGCATCCGGGGCATTTTTTATTATCTCATCGAAACTGTACCGCAATTGTCTTGCCTCGTATCGTCTCATGTCAAATTGATTAAAATCTGGATGGGGGCTTCTGTCCTTCAGGTGTGCCGCCAATATGCTGAAGCTGTAATCAGCGATTGCGAATTTCGCAAGCAAGAAACCTCTTGATATCTGGACTTCCTCTTCCACTCCGCTAATATCATTTTTTATCTTGTACGATTTCTGTAAGAGTTTGCATTCGCTTGGCTCCAATATTGATATCAATCCGAGATGCTCTGGGGCTCCGGATTCTCCCAGGAATGAATATTTATAAGACGGATTTCTTGTGATTATCGCATCTAAAAATCTCCTGTTCTTAACTCCTGCGAAAATCGCAATATCCGGGCTTTCTTTGGAGAGGATTTCATCCAATGCTTTATTGGAGGCCTGCAAGTCCTCTGATTTATCGAGGAAGAAGAACATTATAGATGTATTCCTATCGTTTTCAGCATAAGAGCTGAAAACGATTAAGGACATCACGACGGTGATTATAGAAATTTTCGCTTTTCTTTTGATGGTTTTCATCTAATCAATTTTTGGTTGAGAAGATAGAACAGCTTCTTTGAGTCTGGGGTATTTGAGGTCCAATTCTTCTTTTTTTATTTC
>CAZXAC010000185.1:0-5368 GCA_964638335.1 uncultured Lentisphaera sp.
GCGCGCCTCGCCGAAGCAGGTAAAAAAATTCCATCAAATCAAGGAGTTGTCCATGAGTACCAAATGCCGGTATTGCGGATCGAGTTCACACGGAAGCTGCAGCAAGAGCCCGCACGGGCAGCATGAACATGTGACTGACGAGCGACATTGTGTGTTTTGCGGGTCAACCAGCTATGGAAGTTGCAGCAAAAGCCCGCATGGAAAACACGAACACGGGCATGGAGATGACAAGTGCATCTATTGTGGTTCAAGATCATCGGGCTCGTGCAGCAAGAGTCCCCATGGAAAACACGAGCGGTAGTACAGCTTTTCTGCCAATGCTGATGGATCAGGAAAGTCGGATCGTTCATGGCATAAAAACGGGGTGTAGGGTTCTGATACAGAGTGACTCTCCACCCCGGTTTTTTGCGAGCAGTATGTCCGGAGCAGATGGGCTGGTGAAGACGACGTGGGCGCCATGTGCATGAGGGCGATGGTGTGGAGTGAAATGGTTGCCAGCTATGTATATTTTAGTATATGATTAGGTCAAGATAAAATTCTCGCGATGTGGAGACTATATGGACTTCAACGAAGACACACGAGTGAAAATCCCCGCTATTATCCACTTGTGCCGGTTGGGGTATGAATATATGTCTCTTTCAAGCGTACATCATAATAATGAAACAAATATATTTGAGGATATTTTCTCCACAAGTATCCAGAGGATCAATCCTGATCAGCCAAATATTGACATTACGCGATTACTTGAAGAGATTTCCTTTACTCTTGATTACGATGATTTGGGGAAGGCATTTTATCAGAAATTGACCGCGAATTCCGGTATACGACTGATCGACTTTAACCATTTCGATAATAACTCCTTCCATGTAGTTACTGAACTGACGTATAAAAAAGATGAAGACGAGTTTCGACCAGATATTACTCTGCTCATCAATGGAATGCCTCTTGCGTTTATTGAAGTAAAAAAACCGAATAATCAAAACGGGATTCTTGCCGAACGTGAGAGAATGAACACTCGATTCAAAAATCCAAAATTTAAAAAGTTCATCAATATCTTTCAGATTCTTGTTTTCTCAAATAACATGGAATATGATCCAGAATCAATTGAACCTGTACAGGGTGCGTTTTATGCGACAACATCACGGACAGATGTCTGTTTTAATTTCTTTCGTGAAGAAGACGATCGCATTTTTTCACAATACCAAAATCTGTTAGAAGACACACTCGAAGACACGATATTAGAAGATACAAATCATCCCGCCATTAAACACACTCCGGAGTTTCTGACAAACAAAGATCCACGTACACCGACAAACCGGATCTTGACATCCTTGTTTTCAAAGGAACGATTGGCATTTCTCCTCAAATATGGGATAGCCTATGTGCAGGGATCGAATGGTCTTGAAAAACACATCATGCGGTACCCGCAAATGTTTGCGACAAAGGCTATTCAAAAAAAACTGGATAGTGGTTTAAAAAAAGGGGTCATCTGGCATACCCAGGGAAGTGGGAAGACAGCTCTTGCGTATTATAATGTGCACGTTCTCACTGACTATTTTCAAAAAAAGAGCATAGTTCCAAAATTTTATTTTATCGTTGATCGTATTGATTTAATGAATCAAGCGTCCAAAGAGTTTACCTCCAGGGGCTTATCGGTTCATACAGTTTCAACAAAAGATGAACTTGTCCAGGATTTCAAAAAAAATACTGCCACACATGGAAATTCCGGAAGACGTGAAATAACCGTAATAAATATTCAAAAGTTTAACGAAGACGCCACAGTTTTGGATGAAGACGTCTATGATACAACAATTCAACGGATATATTTCCTTGATGAAGTGCATAGGGGACATAAGGATTGTGGTTACTTTCATGTCAATCTGATTAATTCGGACCGCAATGCTATTTTCATCGGATTAACGGGGACTCCGCTTCTTCACAAGGACAGTAAAACAACATCTGTCCTTGGTGGGTATATTCATACATATTATTACAATTCGTCCATTGCGGATGGGTATACTCTGCGTCTCATCCGTGAAGGCATCGAGACAAAGTACAAGATGCAGCTCACGAATACACTCAACGATATATCGGTTAAACAAGGGGCAGCAGGAAAAAGCATCATTTCTGCCCATGCGACTTTTGCTGAACCCATGCTTGACTATATTGTCAATGATTTTATTAATAGTAGAAACCGTTTTGGAGACCAGAGCATCGGCGGGATGGTTGTCTGTGAAAGCTCAGAACAGGCGAAGATGCTATATAAAATATTTAATACAAAATATAATGCTAAAAAAACAACAATCATAGAGTGCTCACATGAAGTTTTACAGGTGGCTGAGCCTGTGCTCAGATATGGGAACAAACAAGTTGATAGTAAACCCAATCTGACAGCGTCACTGATTTTGCACGATGTAGATTCTCTGTCTGGTAGAAAGCAAGAAATCGAGAAATTTAAGGAAGGAAAACGAGACCTGCTTTTTGTAGTTGATATGCTCCTGACTGGATTTGATGCCGGCCGTTTAAAAAAATTGTATCTCGGTCGTGTTATCAGAGAACACAACTTGCTGCAAACATTGACTCGGGTCAATCGTCCTTATAAAAATTTTCGATATGGGTATGTCGTGGACTTTGCAGACATCCGCAACGAATTCGATAAAACAAATAGCGATTATTTACATGAATTACAGGAAGAACTCGGCGAAGAAATGGCGAGTTATTCAAACTTGTTTAAGAGCGCAGAAGAAATAGAAACAGAAATCCGTGATATCAAAAATACACTCTGTAGGTTTGACCTGGTTAATGGTGAAATTTTTTCGCAACAGATAAGCGAGATAGAAAACAAGAAAAGTGTTTTAGAAATCAAAAAAGCCCTTGAAAAAGCCAAGAGTCTCTATAACGTGATCAGATTGTACGGCCACGATGAGTTACTGGAAGCACTCGACTTTAAAAAATTGAATCAATTATTTAATGAAACTGCTCGCCATCTCGATTTACTCAATCTTAAAGAATCCCTTCAAAATAAAACGGATGCATCAAATCTTCTCAATATCGCGCTTGAAGATGCACTCTTCATGTTCAGGAAGGTGTCAGAAGAAGAGATGTTGATAGCCGATCAGTTAAAGGCTGTCCTTAAAAAAACTCGAGAGACGATGCAAAAAAATGTAGATAAAAAAGACCCCGTATTTGTTTCGCTATATGAGGAGTTGCAAAGGTTATTTGAAAAAAAGAACCTCGAAGAGATTACGCAGAATGAAATGAAGGTAAATATCGACCTCTTGCAATCCATATTGGACCGAGCGGCAGAGCTTGACCGTAAAAATGGTCTTCTTCTGGTAAAGTACGGGAATGATCCCAAGTACGCCCGAATCCATAAGCGCATCATTGAAAAGGGTACTTTTGCTCTTCATGAAAACAGGATCTATAAAGCTATGAATGAAGTGAAAAGAGAAGCAGATGAAATAATCATTTCTAACGGGAAGATGCTCGACAATGAGGCATACTTTTCGCAGAAGATTGAATCCATTGTAATCAAACAGTTTGGAAATGTAATCCACGATCTCGATCCAGACGATGTCGATTTTATTAATACCTGCGTAGCCAGGGAATATTTGAATGAATATCACGGAGAATGTGCATGACACAGGATTTTACTGCAAAAACAAAAGAGCTCATCGATAATCTCAAGGCCATTTGCGCCAATTATGGTCTTGGCAATGATGGCAATGAATTTAAAATCATCACCCAGGTTTTTTTGTACAAGTTTATGAATGACAAGTTCGCCTATGAGGTCAGAGAGCATGATCCTAATTTGAAGGCCTCTCAACACTGGGAGCATGAGATCGCCAACTATTCGGATAAAGACTACCGAATGCTTCTTAAGAAGATGAGTCCGGATAGCGCGAGACTCAAGCGGGAACATTTTCTATCGAGCCTGTTCAACAGACAAAATGAAAATGATTTCGCAAAAATCTTCGATGATACCTTGCGAGATATTTCTAATGAGAACAAAGAGTGCTTTTCGGTCAAGACAGAAGAAGGGGAAAAATTAAAGCTGTTTGATGAATTATCAACATACATAACAGGCTCCGCATCAAAACGGGATGAGTTTTGCCGTGCCTTGATTAACCAGCTCGTCAACTTCAGTTTTGAAAAAGTCTTTCGTCTCAAGTTTGATTTTTTTTCGACCATATTTGAATATCTGATACAAGACTACAACAAAGATGGCGGCGGGAAATACGCCGAGTACTATACGCCACATGCTGTCGCAAAAATCATGGCCTCCATTCTTGTTGATACAAAAGTGAGCAATGTGACGTGCTATGATCCCGCCGCTGGATCGGGGACCCTGTTGATGAATCTGGCCCATGCCATCGGTGAAGATCGTTGCACCATTTATTCGCAGGATATCTCTCAAAAGTCATCCAGTATGCTTCGGTTGAATCTGATTTTAAATAACCTGGTCCATTCCATACCCAACGTTATTCAGGGAAATACGATATTGCTTCCTTCACATAGACAGGGTGAAAAACTGGCAACCTTTGACTATGTCGTATCAAATCCTCCCTTTAAACTGGATTTTAGCGACTGGCGCAACAATCTTGACACCAGACAAAATCACGAACGATTTTTTGCAGGCATTCCCAAAATCACTCCAAAAAGTCGCGATAAAATGGCAATCTACCTGCTGTTTATCCAGCACATCATGTTTTCGTTGTCCGCAAAGGGTAAAGCAGCCATTGTTGTCCCGACAGGGTTTATCACGGCACAAAGCGGTATCGAAAAAAGGATACGCGAGCAACTTGTCGAGCGAAAAATGCTTCGTGGCGTTGTGTCCATGCCAAGCAATATTTTCGCCACTACTGGCACAAATGTATCGGTCCTTTTTTTGGACAAGGCAAACACCAAAGGTGATATAGTGCTGATGGATGCTTCAAAACTTGGTACTACCGTAAAAGAAGGAAAAAATCAAAAAACAGTTCTCTCTGTTGAAGAAGAAGAGCTGATTGTACAGACCTTTCACGAACACAAAGCGGTTGAAGACTTTACGGTTGTTGTTTCGTATGAGCAGATCAAGGCAAAGAACTATTCATTCAGTGCCGGTCAGTATTTTGATGTGAAGATTGAATATGTGGATATCACTCCCGAAGAGTTTCAAGCCAAGATGGACACTTATACAAGTACGCTTGATTCACTGTTTTCTGAATCGAGAAAACTGGAGAATGAGATCAAGAAACAGCTGGTGGGGTTGAAGTATGAAGTATGAAAGCAAGTATATTAGACTTGGTGATGCTTTATTATCAATTAAAACAGGTTTAAACCCGAGAAAAAATTTCAAGCTGAACGTTTCTAACGCAAAACACTGGTA
>CAZXAC010000186.1:0-5358 GCA_964638335.1 uncultured Lentisphaera sp.
CTGCAGGGATCAAGGGCTTGAACCTCATGCCGTCTTCTTCGAAGCGGATTCCCGCAATCGAGCGGAAGATCGTTGAAAGATATCCCGCGGCATTCCAAAGCTGGTTTTTCGCCTTCATTCCGAATCCAGTTGAGGCTATGAGCATCTCGCGGAAATCAAAATCCATGGCTCCCATTCTTACCATGCAGGCCAATCCTTCCATCAACTTCTCTGGCTTGCCTTCTTCGGCCAGAGCCCAATTCCAGAATCCCTGTATGAAGCCCCAGACGGATTTGTTATGATATTCGTAATCATTCTCCTGCCAGGGCCAGATCGTAGAAACTCCGATATCAGTGATATGCATTGAATCAAGAATGCGACTGGAATCAGCTTGTTTTTCCGGCAGATTCCAAAGCACCGCAAAAGCCAAACCGAGCGCTTCCTTGCGGCTGTCAAAACTTGAATCGCCCATAAACTTTCCAAAATGTTCCAGATCGTAATATTCGCCGTATGAACCTGTCTTCTTCACTCTGAAATAGCGATTTATGCTCTTGCGCATGGCATTCGATGCTTTTTCAAAGCCTTTTATTTCCGCATCCGGTTTTCGAAGAAGTTTTGCGATTTCCGCAATGTCGCGATACGCCTTGAAGAAGATGACGTTGTTGCTGAATGACAGAAGCTCGCAATACACGTGCTGTTCGTAGCACTTCTCGCTCCAGTAACCGCCCCAGTGATCCATGAAAGTCCCACCGCCTATGAACATCTGATATTTCTTGTTGAACCTTGTCTTCTTCAGGAACTCAAGGGTGTTGACCATCTGCTGATAATTTTCAGCAAGCAACGAAATGTCGCCTGTCATCTTGTAATATTCATATGCCGCAACGATCCATATCACACAGTCGCTCATTGCCGGATACTGCTCCAGCATGATCTTATTGTATTTCTTCTGGATGCATGAGAGCATGGTTATGCGGGAAATTTCAGGAAAAAGATATCCGCAGCCAAGCATGATTGAATAACTGCCGTCACGAACCCAGACCTTGTAATGACTGCCAGCCTTAAAGCCGCTACCATCCTCGGAAATATCTTTTATGCAGACATCCAGGGCAAGCTTGTAGACTGCGTCAACAATAGGAATTCCAGTGGACACGTCCGGGTAGCCGTCAAGTTTATTTTCCGGCGACCATATTTTATCGAAACAGTTGGACTTCATAGTCCTGCCGTCTTCTGAAATGGAGTACGCGTTTTTCTGAAAAATCCCGTTCTCACGGAATTCAAAACGCCCGTTCTTATAAAGCAATCGTTCTTTCTTAATATCTTTTTTTCGAACAGTCATATAATGACGCATTCCTTATTCTGTTTAATTCACTCTGACCTTCACTTCTTCGCCATGCAGATGAAATAGTCAATGCACTGCGTAACGAAAACACCGAAAGGCCTGTCATACATCTCCTTGCGCTTCTCAAGTTCATCCAATACTTCTATCATCTGCTCCTTAGTATATTTTCCGCTGTGATATTTCAGCAACGATTCAACCCAGCAGGCCGCGAGCCTTCCAAACATTTCAGTCCCTTTGAGATTGTATCTCATGGCAAGATAGTCACTGTCATGTCCTTTAACAAGTTTGACAGACTTCTCGAATTCGCGATATGCCTTACTGAAATAAGATGCCGCCTCGTGCATGCGTTCGACAGCCTTGTCAATATCCGATATGTATGGAAGGACTTCCTTTTTTATAATATCTCCCGCAAGATCTTTGTCAGGCGTCCCCTTGCCAAGCCGGAACTGATGCCATTCATAGAACCAGAGATGATGAAACTTGCTGAACGAATACTCACGGCTACCTGTCCAAAGATCTCCAAAATTAGCAAGCAGGTTCATCGCCTTGAGTTCAATTTCAAAAACTTTGAGAATTGCCTTGCCGTTCCCATTCCCTAGAATAATGTCGCCCCAGACTTTGAGATGCTTTTTGTGCGACTTGGAAAGATCCATCATAAGATTTGAGAACACGAACTCATTTGCCTCAACGAAACGGGTAAAGCCCTTGAAATCGGTGATATTGCTAATAGAGCACTGTCCACCGCCTATAGGCCATGCCCAAATTCCTTTGACACCCTTAGCCGCACAGTCTCTAAGAGAATCCTCATAAGTCTCTCCGATATAGAGCGGAAGCATTCCCTGTCCGTCATGCTCAAGCTTGAACTGGAATTCCACGATCTGGTTATTCATCGCACCTATTCCAGGATGAGGAGGATTTGAGACCATGAAATCGCCCTGAACATGTTTCAGCAGTACAAATACTTTTTCATCATCAATACCGGCAAATAGCTTCTTGTGCATTTCAACATCTACATGTATCCGATGGTTTGTATCCCATGTCCTGTACATGAATTTTTTCCCGTGCTTCCTGACAATTGTCTCGTAGGCATGATCGACAAATCTCTTCAGGTTCCCGATTGCCTCTTCCCTGCTTCCGTTGCTTTGGATTGTCCGTCTGTAGAAGTCATTGTGATAATACCATCCTTCCTGGTCAGCAAATGTATCCGACATCTTGAACATGAAAGCGTCTATTTCAGGGAAACAGCCTAATATCTCATCATATTTCTCTTCAAAAAGTTCCCAAAGTTTTGGATTATCATGACTAATTTCCCCTATATAATCTTTCATAGGAGGAGTGTAGCCAAACTCCTGACAGTAGAGGATGAATTTCATGTTGTACTTGCTACAAATGTCTATCAGTCTCCTGAACATCGCACGACATTGGAGATGCCTTTTTCTGAAATGGCTCTCCGGAGGATATATCTCAGGATGCTTGTCGAAAAGCACGAGATAATCCTGATCGTCAAGAAGGATATGAGTGTACCCCTGTTTTGCGTAAAGATGGACAAACTTCTCGAACCTTATTACAGCCATATCAACTTCACTGTCAATAAGCACAAGCGATCCGAGATGTTCCCTTAACGGCACCCGTAGCCTCGTAAGCCAAGAGTGCTCATAATATTCGGGAACAGGAAGAAACTGATGCGAATGCATCGGTGCCCAAGCCTCCACAATACGAATAGGAAACTGAGAAGAAACCACCTTACTCTTAATACCATGTCCAGATTTGACTGATTGTTCGATGTCTCCGACCGCGTTGTAAGCGGCTCTCAGACTCTTTGCCTTCACGCAGACCGAGCTTCCCCTGCGTTCAACCGCATAGTCATGAGCGAGCTTATCGTCTATTAAAAGACTGCCAGAGAATCCTATTTCCCCAAGGATATTCCCCAGTTCATTTTCACATACTTGTTTCGAATCCATATATCAAATCCTTATTTAATTAGTTGTTAAATTGAATTTGAGCTCATTTTTTCAATTTATTTAGGACAAGTCTGTCATCTACTTAATCTCAAAACCTGTCATATCCAAACTCCGGATCCAATTCCAGCGCACTATTGATGGCCTTTTTGTTGAGATCCCCCTTGCGGATTCTTTTCTCTTCTATTGCCTTATGATCCGCGTCAGGATGAATATAGCCGAGTTCACCATTTGTCCCTGCCTTATTGATCTCACTAGCCTCAAGTGCAAGAGGATGTTTTTGGAGAATATCCACAATCTGCTTCCAGTTTTCGGTCATCTTTAGTTTGATGGCCGGATCTTCCGTCTTCAAAGCAAGTTTCTGTCTTACAAGCGCCTGATTTTCGGTGTTCAGTCTAAGATAGTCAAGTCCAGCCTTCACAAATGCAATTCTGGTAAGATACTCTTCCTGACCTTTTGCTTTTACAGTCGCTTGATCAAGGATTGCTCCGGCATTTTTGAAGAATTCGGAATTGAATACATCCATCCAATCCTTCTTGTTCTTGATTATTTCATTGCGATTTCCTTCAAGCATAGTCCAATATTTTTTGATATCCTCTGCTGCAGGTCCAAACCCTGACTTGTAGTAGTCATCCATTATCTCATCCACGGTCCTGTCAGGATTCCATACGAGCTGGGACATGAGATAATACTGTGGTCCCTGTGTCGCCCACCAGCTTGTAGGCACCCGATCAACGGTAATGCCAATCAATCCTTTCTCCGAAACCTTTTTCAGAGTCTTTCCAATATCGCTGATGCTAAGAGGACCTCCGCTCCTCCAATGAGCAAGGTCTCCCGTGTTCGGACGCCATACAATATTTTTTGTCTTGGCCACCCATCCGTCAAACTCGTCAACATACTTGACTTGTTTGGGCGAATTATAATCGGTCGCATCCGGATCCGAAAAAAAACTCAGTACCAATGCGACAACCACATTGTCGGCAGGAATCTCCTTGATGGGAGGCGGAGCGGAATAACCATAAGCAAGTATCATCACCTTATAGTCCTTGCCTGGAAATTTTTCCTTCAGCTTCTTTCCGAGAATATTCGCAAAATGAACCTGCCTGTCGGAGAGGGCAACACCTTTTATCTTACCCCCTTTACCATACAACCAATTCTTCGGTTCGGCAGAAGGATCATCCCATTTCCTGCATTCTTCGCATACGCAATGCCCAGTAGCAAAGGAATCATTTGCGGCGGCGTTAAAAATAGTCTTATGTGGATTTTTTTCGAGAGTCTTTTCCACGTCCTTGATCCACTGCTCCCATACTGCCGGATTAGATTCGCATATTTTCGCAGTCTTAGGTTTTTCTTCGGAACCACCTCGCGATCCATCTGGTTGTAATGCAAAATATTCCGGATGAGTTTTATAGAACCTCTCATACCAGTCAGCAAAACCATGACCCATTGAAGGCACGTATAGGGAATCAAGCTGAATCAAGCTGGATCCTCTGTCTGCGCACCCAGTCACCGGCAGGCTCATCAGGAGCCCCACCCTGCTTGTAAATGGACATAGGGTTTAAGAGTCCATGCCGCATACGGATCTTGGGATAGTAGCTGTATGAAAAAGGCTTGAATGAGATCCGTGCTTGTTTGGGCAGCACTTCTCCGTCTTTTCCCGGCCAAAGCCAGCGGATCCCGAGATTGTTCTGAATGAAAGTATATACCGCATTCGCTGTCCCATATTCGGATTGATAACCTTCGACATCCCGGTTATTGAACTGAAACCCGGCAAGATAACTCTGCCTTTCCGCAGGAGTTTTACCGCCTTTTATGAACGTATGTTTCGGATCCCAGACATCGCGTCCGACTATCGCAAGATTTCTGCCATCGCATTTGATGAGTATCTCTTCTGGATTTTTGAAATCAAATTTGGTTCCCGGAAATACTTCCTTCATCTTTGACTGGAACCCAACCCAAATTGCGTGCTCGGGAAGAGGCTCTGGAGCTCCCTCGATAATTACGGGCTTTACGCCACTGACTTTCCAGATGTATTCGGCAAGATCAGTCGCCGCTATTTTCGTGAACATTGTCGGATCCTTC
>CAZXAC010000187.1:0-5331 GCA_964638335.1 uncultured Lentisphaera sp.
ATAGGACAAATCGTATTCAACATGATAGACCACAAACTTCTGACAAAAAGCGAAAATGACAGTATCGAAGATTTCAATACTGGAATTGACCTAAAACTAAGCCTCGAAAATTTGATAGGAGCATCTGCCGATGCCAAGCCCCCTCCACAGAAGGACATCATAATCGAATGAATATAGAAATAGGAAAGATCAATTCGCTCCGTCTTGATAACGGACTCGGCGTATTTGTATGCCAAAATAAAAAAGCTCCAATTGCGACGTTTCAGGCTTGGGTTACGACGGGAAGCGTAAACGAGGGTCAATTTATAGGGTCCGGGCTATCGCATTTTTTGGAGCATATGGTTTTCAAAGGAACCAGGAACTTCTCGAAGCGTTCCATCACCGCGAAAATTGATAAGATCGGAGGCCGTATAAACGCCTACACATCGTACTGCAATACAGTATTCCACGTAAATTCACCATCGTCTAAAATTATCCAGGCGGCTGAAATAATAACGGATCTTGTAAGGAATCCAATTTTCCCATCTGATGAATTCAAAACTGAAAAGGACGTCATAGTAAGAGAAAGAGCAATGCGATCCGACATCCCAGATGCGGTCCTGATCGAAAAATTATTGCGAACAATGTTCCGCTCAAACCCGATACGTCACCCCATAATAGGATACGAAAACATGATACTGGGCGTTTCACGCGACGATCTAGTAAATTATCACTCGAGGAGATACAGGCCAGAGAACATATTTATTGTGGCATGCGGAGATCTTGAGGCTTCGGAAATATTCGATTTCGTAAGAAAAAAATGCGATGACTGGGAAAATTCAACCTTTCATGATGATCCAATTCCTATCGAGCACGCTCAACAAAGCCTCCGCGAAGAAAATTTCATATTCAAAGACCCTCTATCAAGGATAGCGGTCGCATTCCATACGCCTGAACTTTCGGATCCTGCTTCTCCTGTAATGGACACATT
The DNA here is from genome assembly GCA_964638335.1 of uncultured Lentisphaera sp. GTDB lineage: Bacteria > Verrucomicrobiota > Lentisphaeria > Victivallales > GWF2-50-93 > DYMC01. The sequence continues at coordinate 971 of CAZXAC010000187.1, forward strand.
AGGCGTAATATTAGGCGGCAATGAGTCATCTCGACTTACAAAGAAAATCGAAAAGAAAAAGCAACTCTCGGTATCAATAGATTGTTCACACTACGGAATGCCTTTCGGAGGAATAATTTGCGCCGTCGGAACCACAAGCCCGGAGAAGCTTGAACCCCTCAAGGAATCCATCATAGGAGAGATGAACGCAATCACAAACACAGATCCTCCTAAAAAAGATGAAATAGACAAAGTCGTTAGACAATTGTCAGCGGAATTTATAAAAAGCCTCCGTTCCGTGGACGCCGTAGGCGCTCTCCTTGGAAGATCTGTAATGAATTATGGAGATCCCTCTTACGCTCTGAGATACTTGGATCAAATACGAAAAATCACTCCGGATAAAGCTTTAGAAACAGCTTCACGTTTCATAAGGAAGGAAAACTGCACAATAGTAAAAATGCTTCCAGACATATCCCCAAAAACAAAAACGCTGATTAGTTCTAAGACGAAAGCTCATGCGAAATACGAAAAAATAATACTGGAAAAACCTGAAGGGCTACCTAGGACACTAATATTAACCGACAAAACTCTCCCTCTTTTCGATATTGCCATACTTGGTTTAGGCGGGACCATTCTAGAATCCAATGAAAATGTAGGGATAGGCGACATGACGGCATTGTGTATGCCATGCGGAACCACAAAATATAATGAAGACGAAATATCAGAATTCCTAGACTACAACGCCATAGATTTATCGCTCGGTGCGGGCAACAACACCTTCTCAATTTCGTTGACTGCGGAAAAAGATCGTTTTCAATCATCAATAGAAATACTGGAAGAAATCCTGAGGAGACCAACATTCCCGGAATCCGCTGTTTCTAGGGAAGTAAAAATGTCCATCCATTCGATTGAGAGCGAAAGGCTTTCCCCTAGAAGAGCCGCATCTGAACTTACAAGAAAAATTATTTACGGGCAACATCCTTATGCGCTCATTCAGAAGACAGAATTAGGGCGCTGGCCAAATTTACAAGCGCAGGCCTGTCAAAATTCTACAACGAAAAATGTCTTAACTTGGATAACACGGTCATAGCGATCTCTGGTGACCTTGATCAAAACCAAATCGAAAAAGTCTTGAATATTATGAAAAAAGTAAAATGGCGGAATGGGAAAAATATATTACCAACGCCACCAAAATCTCCAAGCGGAAAAGCCTTATCATCAATCAAACTCCCAAGAGAACAGACTGTAGCCTCTGTAAGTTTTCCGTCTTGCGATTTTCGCAGTCCAGACAGGTACAGATTGAATATCGCCTCGTCAGCCATGAATGGAATGAACTCAGCACTCTTCAAGAAAATAAGAGAGGAAAATGGTATGGCGTATTATACCGGAATGAGTTCTTTTATGGGAATCGGTTGCGGACACATTACGTTCTACGCCGGTATATCTTTTAAAGATCTAGAAAAAACCATGAAGATCATAAGATCAGAATGCGGAAAAATGCTATCAGGAGGAGCTATCTCCGAAGCCGAATTCGAAGATGCCAAGGAAAAGATACTTTTCCATATATCGGAATCACACATGAATCCAAAAGAGAGAGTTATGGCGGCAGCCATAGAAGAACTAATAGGCAACGGTTTGGAATCCCATGAAAATGCAACAGATATATACAAGGAAATAACCTTGAAAGAAGTCAACGAAACGATCGCCCGGATTGTCTCCTCTAAAAACCAGATCGAAGTAATTGTAACTCCGGAGAAAGCAGAGTGAAAAAAAGACTGGAACTAAAAAACAAGGTACTCTTACTTGATGGCGCAATGGGTACAGAATTGCACAAAGCTGGATTGCCAGACGGAACCTGTCCGGAAACATGGATCATTGATCACCCGGAAAAAGTCGTCGGCATACACCAGTCATACATATCCGCCGGAGCGGAGGCAATACTTGTTCCTAGTTTCGGAGCAAACAGTTTGAAGTTGAAGGAGTTCGCAATCAATGGAAAGACAGCTGAAATAAACCGAGAACTTGTCGCTATTACAAAAAAAACCGTTGGGAAAAAGAAAATTTTGATCGGAGGAGACATCGGACCAAGCGGACAAATGATAAGACCAGGAGGAAATCTTGAATTTGAGGACGCCGTAAATGCCTTCAAAGAGCAAGTCAAGGCTCTAGCTGAAGCTAACGTGGACTTCTTCATGATAGAGACCATGCTGGACATACAAGAGGCAAGAGCCGCACTTATAGCAGTAAAAGAGACATGCCCATCAATTCCAGCAATAGTATCTATGACTTTTTCCGATCAAAATAGGACTCTGTCAGGCACTCCTCCATGTGCAGCTGTTGTCACTCTCCAATCCCTCGGAGCAGAAGCTGTCGGGGCAAACTGTTCGATGGGACCGGACATGCTGATCCCGATAGTAATGGAAATGAGGAGATATGCTAAAGTTCCCATATCAGTGAAACCCAACGCTGGTCTACCTAAACTAGTAAAGGGACATACCGTATTCGACATGCAAGCGGAAGAGTTTGCGAAATTCGCATTGGATCTGCTAAACAAAGGAGCCAGCATCATAGGCGGTTGTTGTGGGACAACTCCGCTCCACATAAAAAAGCTATCGGAGAAAATCAGAAACATAAAAATTTCTCATCCAAAAATGGAGTTCAGCTCCGCCATATCAAGCTCAAGAAAAACCATCTCGTTCTCTTCAGGAGTACCTATAAAAGTAATAGGTGAGAGGATAAATCCGACAGGGAAAAAAAACCTCAGAGATGAGCTTCTAAAGCCAATCTTCAAGGAGTTGAGAAAACTCGCGGTGCAACAAGAAATGAAAGGAGCAGACCTGCTAGACATAAACGTCGGAGCGCCGGGCTGCGATGAAAAGACTGTCCTGCCCACCGCCGTAACGGAAGCGACTTGTGTAAGCGGATTGCCCCTTTGCATTGATTCTTCGGATCCGGAGGCGATAGAAAAGGCTCTCAGAGTATATCCTGGAAGAGCGCTTATAAATTCAATATCGTTCGAGAAAGCTAAGATTGCCAGACTTCTACCGGCCGCCGCAAAATACGGAGCCATGTTCATACTTCTTCCACTCGGAGACGGCAAGCTTCCGGAAAAATCAAAAGATAGAATTTCATACATAAAGCAGATAACATCTTCGGCACAAAAACTGGGTTTCTCAAAAAACGACATCCTTGTGGATGGCCTGGTAATGACTGTCTCATCAAACCCCAAAGCTCCAGAAGAAACACTTAAAACAATAAGATGGGCGAGGGAAAACGGATATATGACCGTTATAGGATTGTCCAACATATCATTCGGACTTCCAGGCAGGGAAAAAATAAACGCCTCATTCCTTTCCATGGCCGCGGCGGGAGGGCTAACGGCTACAATAGCAAACCCTGAAAACGATGAAATAATGTCTGCGAAATTCGCATCCGACGCACTTTGCAACAAAGATGAGGCCTGCGCCAACTACATAGAGAGATTTCAGAACTCTAATCCCATAACCCAGAAAAATAAAAATATACCCGCAATAGATACCACTGAAACGATTCGCCACGCGGTTCTCAAGGGCGACAGGAATCACATACTCGAATACATTGAAAACGCTCTATCTAAAGGAGTCCCACCCTCTGAGCTGATAGACAAAATCATCATACCCTCAATCAGAGAGGTGGGGAATTTATATGACAAAAAAATCTACTTCCTTCCCCAGCTTATAATGAGCGCGGAAACTGTCAAAAAGGCTTTTGAAAAATTGGAACCTCTCCTCGCAAAAAACGCCACCGACATAAGAAGCGATAAGAAAACCATAATTCTCGCCACCGTAAAAGGAGACATACACGACATAGGGAAAAATATTGTGGCTCTAATGTTGAAAAATCACGGTTACGAAGTAATAGACATGGGCAAAGATGTTCAACCGAAGAAAATAGTCTCAGAAGCAAAAAGGTTGAAACCGCACGCCATCGGACTTTCAGCACTAATGACAACAACAATGCCCGCCATACAAGAAACAATCTCAAAATGCAGAAATGCGGGACTCGACAAAGTTCAATTCCTGGTCGGAGGAGCAGTGGTTGATGCGAATTTCGCGGAATCCGTCGGTGCCTCATACGCAAAAGACGCAGTCGAAGCGGTGAGAGTAGCTGACAAAATTTTAAAGAAAAAAATATATTAAGATGAGCTCTTTCACTTTTACCAGTCCTGATGTAGACAGATCATACAGTAGCGCCACAGAAAATGAATCAAATACAAACGCTCTGCTATTGCTCACCCTTACAGCCTCAGTGCTCTCCCTGTTCGGGCTCATAATGCTTTATTCGACATCCTACGACAAAGGTAGTTCGCTTTTCGTAAAACAGTTTATATGGACCAGCATAGG
>CAZXAC010000188.1:0-5279 GCA_964638335.1 uncultured Lentisphaera sp.
TCTCCTATCCATTTCCATAGCAAGACAGGATCTCCATCAGATATAAAGTATTTTTTGCCGGAGAATTCCTGCGAAATTCGCAATTTCTCTGCGGCAAGGATGTGCGCGTATGCGGCATTTTCTACGTAAGTGATGTCTACGATATTTTTGCCATCTCCAATCTGGACGAGTTCACCTTTTGAGGCCTTTTCCATGAGTCTTGGGATTATGTGCGGATCTTCGGGTCCCCATATCAGGTGTGGTCTGATGGATATGGTCCTTAACTTATCTGAACTTGCCGCTGATACGACTCTTTCCGCTATTGCCTTGGTGGCTGGATATTCGGCGAGGTATTTTTCTGGGTACGGTATATTTTCATCTTCTCCGTTTGTTCCTTTGGTAGAAATAACCACGCTTGGAGAACTTGTATTTACGAGGATATTTATATTGTTTTTATATGCTGCGGTGACAACATTTTTAGTTCCTTCTACATTTATTGAGAAGAATTCTGATTTATCACCCCATATGGCGGCTTTTGCTGCGGTATGGAATATGATTGTGCGATTTTCGCAGGCTTTTTCGATTTCCCTCAAGTTGCGAATATCGCCATTAATTACTTCGACCCCGATTTTTTCGAGTTCCTCGGATTTTCTTCTGCAAAATGCCGTTATTGAGCCGGCATCCTTTTTGATGAGCTGTTTTATTAGTGTTTTTCCTAGGAAGCCATTGCCTCCTATTACTATAATTTTTTCATTTTTCCAAGACATTGTTAAGACTCTTTCTCTCTTTTCATGATTTTTACATAAAATGATGTGTATGTAAAAATTTTCCATTAGAGATGTTATATTTAGCCCGATTAGATATCTTGTTTATGAGATAAACGGTTTGACCGCTGAATCGTAAAATATTATTTTTTTGTATAAAAACGCATAATCAATAAAATAAAATCAGGGTTTTTTGCGTTGAAGTGAAAAAGGAATTAAAAAAAACGGATGATGGAGGAAGCAGTGATGCCCAGCTCATATCAAAATACATCAGAGGGGATCATGAGGCGTTTGATGAGCTCTATGAGAGACATAAACGTCGTCTCTACTTTTATATCAAGAGTATGCTTCCTAGGAACGACAGTCTTTGCGATGAAATATTTCAACAAACCTGGATCAAGGCGATTGACAACCTCAAAGATTACAGGCACAGCGACAAGTTTGCCGCCTGGCTTGTGCGAATTTCGCACAATCTTGCGATGGATTATTTCAGGAAAAGTTCAAAGGAAAATATCGAAGACATGTCTTTGGATTCCGGGAGGGATTATCTTTCGAGTTATGAGACTCCTTCGAGGCAGTTATCTATCAAGGAGATGCGGGAGTCATTGGATTTTTGTATTTCCAAGCTTCCATCGGATCAGAGGGAGGTCTTTTTGCTCAGGGCGGATGATATTGCCTTTAGGGAAATTTCCGAAATTCAGGAGTGTTCTATCAATACAGCCATTACAAGGATGCAATATGCCCTTAAGAGCCTTAGGCTGTGTTTAAAAAACAGGAGGGGAGAAAAATGAAATGCGAAGATTTTGAGAGAAAATTTTTGGAAACTGGTCTTGATGAAAATTTGAATCGGCACGTAAAGGAGTGTGCGGAATGCGCGGAATTTGCGAAATTCGCGGATCAGGCGACAAGAATGTCTTCTGAGAAGATTCAGGAACAGATATTGCCTGCTGAGCTTGACTTCGCCATAAAATCCCATGCGCACGCTAAATCGCGTTCTCTTTTTCCCCCATTTTTATTGCACAAGCAGTTTATTTCTTTTGCGGCTGCAGCTTCTTTTCTAGTCATTTCATCGGTTTTGTTTTTGTTTGTCCACAAGGGTGAAAAAGTTTCCGAAATCGGAAAAAGGAATGCTAAAACAACCATAAAATGGGAAGAAGTTGATTTGACCGAGAAGTTGACGGATTTTTCTTTAGACCTGGATGTCCAAAGGGAACTTGTCCGAAATTCATCTATTTTGGATGAGATTCCTGATGATGAAAATTTGTCAGACTTTGATATATTTAGCGAAATATCTATATGAAAGGGGAATTTATGAAAAATCACAAAAGTTTTATTGGATTGATGCTGATGTTTCTCGTTTTTTTGGATGTTTTTGGAGAGGCTAAACCAACAGAGGGGGTTACGCCGAAATCCACCAATTCTGGGAATCAGGCTGAAAATCCGGAAAGCATTGAAAAACAGTTGCTCAGGAAGATGGTTGGGAGGCTTACCGTTGAAGATGTTGACAGGCTCAAGGCGATTCATGATCAGAATCCCGATGCCTTCAGGGAAGAAATGATGAAAAGAATCAGGGAAAGGAAAGAAAATCTGGAGTCGAATTATCAAAAAACTGTAGACCTGGTAAAGAAATATCGCCAAACATCGGATACTTCTGAAAGGGAAAAGATAAAAGCGGAGCTTCTCCTCTTAGTTTCATCTGAATTTGAAGAAAAGATGAAAAAGAACAAGGAGAAACTCGAAAGGAACGAAAAGCAACTGGAATATTTCAAGAAAATGGTTTCTGAAAGGGAGAAGAACCGTGATCAGATAATAAGGGATCGCGTTGAAGAATTAATAAAAGGACCTGAAATCGTTTGGTAATATTTTCAAACTGCGTGGTTTAAATTCTGCCTGCGTAACTACTGAAATCTTGGGGTATTGGACTCTCAAAATGCATGGGTTTTCCGTGTTTTGGGTGTGGAAATGATATTTTCCAGGCGTGAAGGACTTGTCTTGGGACTGAGATTTTTTGTTTTCCTCCGTAGAGCTTATCTCCCAGAACAGGCGATTTTATGTGAGCAAGGTGTACCCTTATCTGGTGGGTTCTGCCAGTTTTTAAATTTATTTCGACCACTGCGCAGGGGAGTCCTTCGATTTGAATTTCCTTCAAAATTTTATATTCGGAGATTGCTCTTTTTGGGGAAAAATCAAGGACCGACATTTTCTTTCTAGATACTGGATGCCGTCCAAAGAATGTGTCTATAACTCCTTCCTTATGTGGAGGGACTCTGTATGTCAGGGCGAGGTATTTTTTTTCGACTTGTCTGGAGGAAAAAAGTTTTATCAATATATTTTGGATTTCCTGTGTTTTCGCGGTGACTAGGCATCCGCTGGTATCTTTGTCGAGTCTATGTACTATTCCGGGTCGAGTCTGGTCTTCGAAGTTATTTGCGAAATTCTCATTTCTTCCTACTAGAGCATTGACTATGCTTCCTTTTTGGTTTCCTGCTCCTGGGTGGACTATGATTCCGGGGGGCTTGTTTATTACCAGTATTGAATCATCTTCATATATGATTTCGAGTGGTATTTTCTCTCCGGTGATGTTTTTTTCGTTATTTTTTTCTGGGAATGATATTTCTATGTTTGTTATATCTTTTATTTTTTTTTTGGCTTCGTTTATTTTTTCTCCGTTTGCCGATACGGCTCCGGTTTCGATTAATCTTTTTACTTTGGCTCTGGAGCATTCCGCGAATTTCGCAGATATTACGGAGTCTATCCGTTTTCCGTTGTCATCTGGGCTTGTTTTAAAAGATTTTTTCATTACGAAAAATACATTCTTTGGGCTTGTTTTCAAGGTTTTTGCCGATTGTATGCATAGCGGGGTTCCTGTTATCCTGCATTTTGCGGTTCAATCATTCGAAAAGGATTTAAGTTGTTGAAGTTCAATATGGTGTGAACTGCATTGCAGTTCACGAAATATACCTTTAAGAATCGGCTGATTGAACCGCAAAATGTAGGTTATTGGGTAGTTTTACTGCTCTTTTTTTTGCAGAGCCAATTGCAAAATTGCAGTTGGAACGCCGGTCTTACTTGTCACGTCGTAGCCGAAGGCGAAGGCGGATGACCGGCTTAAGAGCCAGCCATAGGGCTGGCGATCCTTTTAAAAGGCAATTTTGCAATCGGCTCTTTGCAAATCTGTTTTTTTTCTATTTTTGTTTGTAATGAATGTTTTTCAGTATAATTTAGAGGGCTTTTTTAATGGCGGATTCAGGTTTCATGTCGCCTGCTCGGGTGGCGGAATTGGCAGACGCGCATGTTTGAGGGGCATGTGCCGTAAGGCGTGGGGGTTCGAGTCCCCCCTCGAGCACCACATTCTTATTTTTTTATATTTTTTTTATATTTTTTCTTGAATAGTTGGATTCGAGGGGAATATTATCTGCCCGTTTTGTCTTTTCAGGATTGATTTTCTGTGATGACAGTCCGGTGCCCACATAGCTCAGTAGGTAGAGCACGTCCTTGGTAAGGACGAGGTCACCGGTTCAAATCCGGTTGTGGGCTCCATAATAATGGAGCGTTTTTAGATATCGAAAAATATAGCTAAAATTAAAGAAATAATAAAGCTGACGGAAGACCGTTGGCGGAAAATCCCGGAGGAGTAGCAATGGCTAAGGAAAAATTTGAACGAAGCAAACCGCACGTGAACGTAGGAACGATTGGTCACGTAGACCATGGCAAGACCACTTTGACGGCTGCAATCACGAAGGTGCAGGCAGGAAAGAATCTTGCGACATTCATAAGCTATGATCAGGTCGCCAAGGCGTCTGAATCGCAAGGTCGTCGTGATGCAACCAAGATTCTTACAATAGCTACATCGCACGTTGAATATCAGACCGACAAGAGGCATTATGCCCACGTTGACTGTCCCGGACACGCTGACTATGTGAAGAACATGATCACCGGTGCCGCCCAGATGGACGGAGCGATTCTTGTTGTGAGCGCGGTTGATGGTCCGATGCCTCAGACCCGTGAACACATTCTTCTTGCGAGACAGGTGGGAGTTCCTGCTGTAGTTGTATTTCTTAACAAGGTGGATCTTGTTGACGACAAGGAACTTCTCGGTCTTGTAGACATGGAAATAAGGGATCTTCTCAACAAGTACGGGTTCCCTGGAGACACGACTCCGATAGTTCAAGGATCTGCTTTGAAAGCTATTCAAGCTCCTGATTCAAATCATGCTGATGCGAAGTGCATTCAGGATTTGATGGATGCTATAGATTCATTTGTTCCAGAACCGGTTCGTGAAGTTGACCAGCCGTTCTTGCTCTCAGTTGAAGATGTATTTTCGATAGAAGGTCGTGGGACGGTTGTTACTGGTAGGATTGAAAGAGGTCGCGTGAAGGTCGGCGATGAAATAGAAATAGTTGGTTTGAAGCCGACAGCCAAGACGACTGTTACCGGTGTTGAAATGTTCCGTAAGGAGCTTGGCGAAGGTATGGCAGGGGACAATGTTGGATGTCTTCTCCGCAGCACCAAGAAGGAAGATGTTGAAAGGGGTCA
>CAZXAC010000189.1:0-5276 GCA_964638335.1 uncultured Lentisphaera sp.
TCTCTTGCGATTTTTGCGAGCGATACGGTGTCACTGACAGTCAGGAAGGGCAATGCCACCGAACATGGGAAGCTCGTATGGGGTCTTCCCCCATTTTTTTTATAGTATGTGAATAAGAAATCATTATTATGCGCCATTTTATCAGCCTTAGAGTAATTTTTTATGCGGAGGATTATGCGTTTAAGACGCTTGATTAGTATTTGTATTAGATTTCCTATCCATAAAATAAAAATAGGGGCATTCGCTTTCATTTACAATCTGAATATGGATTGATTCACTTTACTGTCGGTTTGAATTTTATAATATGGATTCTAATTTAAGCCCCTCATAAACAATTTATCAAGAAATAAGAATAACTTGGAGAAATAAAATGTCGGAATCATTCTTGCAGTCTAATTTTGCTGATCGTATAGGGGGAAAGCTTTTCGGGAAGGATACGAAGATATACAAGTTTGAAAAGATCAAACGCGCCAGAAGAGCCGCGCTTGCCGCAAATCCAGGCGCGGAAATAATAGATATGGGCGTCGGAGAGCCGGACGATATGGCATTTCCCGAAGTTGTAGATGCTCTTTGCAAAGAGGCAAAAGACTGGGAGAACAGGACTTACTCGGACAATGGCGTTCAGGATTTTAAAGACGCCGCGGCAAAATATATGAAAGAGTTATATGGTGTTGAGATTAATCCTGAAAGAGAGATTTGTCATGCCATAGGATCAAAATCGGCCCTTTCCCTGCTACCGGCATGTTTTATAAATCCTGGCGATATCACGATAATGACCGTTCCAGGATATCCCGTGCTTGGCACTTGGACGAAATATTTGGGCGGGGAAGTGATCAATCTGCCATTGGTCGAAAAAAATAATTTCTTTCCGGATCTTGATTCAATCCCGGAGGAAAAAAGAAAAAAAGCAAAATTGCTTTACCTGAACTATCCCAACAATCCAACTGGTGCATCAGCAGGTAGGGAGCAGTTTGAAAAGGCTGTCGAATTTGCAACCAAAAATAATATTCTGATAGTTTCAGATGCCGCGTATGCGCCGCTAAATTTCAAAGGTAAACCACTTAGCATATTGTCAATTCCAGGCTCCAAGGATGTCGCGGTGGAACTCCACAGCATGTCCAAAGGATTCAATATGACAGGATGGCGTCTAAGTTGGGTTTGCGGGAATGAGCTTGCCGTGAAGGCCTTTGCTAATGTGAAGGACAATGCAGACAGTGGTCAATTTGCGGCAATACAGAAGGCGGCAATAGCTGCTCTTAATAATCAATCAAAGATAACTCCAGCGATCAGCGGGAAATACGAAAGAAGGTTGAAGTCTATGACGGAAACATTGCAGAGCATTGGTTTTCCGGCAAAGATGCCGGAGGGCTCCTTCTATCTTTACGTCAAATGTCCCAAGTCGGTGGCTGGTGGACAGAGTTTTGCTAGTGCGGAGGAGTTTAGTGAATGGCTGATAAAGGAGAAATTCATAAGCACCGTTCCATGGGATGATGCCGGCGCATATGTTCGTTTCAGCGCTACCTTTGTTGCTAGGGGTGGAGCGCAGGAGGAAAAAAGAGTTCTTTCTGAATTCGCAAAACGTCTCAGTGGACTGAAGTTCGCGTTTTGAAAAAAATCGATTCGATGAATATTGAAGATTTAATTCGCCTGCTAAAGTCGAGAGCCAGTTGCCGCTCATATCTCGATAAGGATGTTCCGGATTTGGCGATAAACAACTGCCTTGAGGCGGCGAGGCTTGCACCTTCAGCCTGCAATAAACAGCCTTGGCGTTTTATAATAGTCAAAAACAAGTCGATTCGGGATGAAATATGCGATAAATGCCTCTTGCCTGGAATCAGCATGCCTTGGCTTTCAAAAGCGCCTGTGATAGTTGTGCTTTGCGCGGAGAAGAATTTTCTGGTTCATAAGGCGGCTCCATTGCTTTCTGGAGTTCCGTATCATTATATAGATGCTGGTATAGCCGGGGAACATTTTGTGCTTGCCGCGGAAACCCAAGGGCTGGCTTCATGCTGGATAGGATGGTTCAATAAGAGGCAAATAAGAAACGTCGTCGGGATTTCAAGAGGTCTTGATATTGTTTCTCTGATCAGCTTGGGATACCCAGATACCAGAGAATCTCAACCTGAGAAAATGCCTCTGGGGAAAATCTCTTCATTTAGGATTTGACTTTTCTCGTTTTTTTTATATTGATACTGAGTTGCGTTATATATAGATTTTGTCCGATATTTTGGTTTATAGGGATCTGATTCGAATGGCGGCGGTGTTCTCTCGCGGAGCTGAATCTGGAATCGTAATATTCTGACGGATTATAACGATTGAATCTGTGAACCCAGACGATAAATCAAATTGTTGTACGAAGTGCCTGCGTCTTGTCGGAACGATTTCAAAATATGCCGGACTTGGTTATTTCTGTTATTTTGGTTTTGCGATGTGGTACTTCATTACGGCTGTTGAGCCCACGCCTCCGCTGAGAACAAGTCTGTAATCTCCTGGAGGAAGAATTAAAACCCGCCAATATTTCGATCCGAAGGTGGTGATGGCTTCTTCTTTTTCTTCTGTTCCCTTCTTAATGCGGTAGATATCTTTCTTTTCGGGTTCATTCGATTTGAAAATTTTACCTGTCTGATTTACTATCTTTTTCCTTATACTAAAACATATTGCCACTCGTCCTTCCGGGACGTTGAACTCACCTGCATTGAGTTTTGGTTTATTGGATCCTTCTTCAAAATCAACATTTGAAGAAACACTGAGGTCTCTTTCATATATAGTGTACTGCTCAGAGTAATCTTCTGCTGCTGATTTTGAACGTTCCTTATCTTCCTTTTCCTCCATGCGGGGTTCCATTTTTTCCCGTCGAGCCTCAAACTCGGCTTTACTTTCTTTCTCGCGTTCCATTCGAGCTTCCAAATCCTTTTTTTTAGCCTCCAAGATTTTCTGCATTGTTGATTTATCAGCTTCTTTTTGATTATCGTCGGCAAAGAGGAAGCTTGCCGAAAAGAGCAAGACTGCGGCGAGTGAGATTTTTTTCATAAATATCTCCAGTGTTTTGTAAATCTGATAATGTATGTTTTTTTAGGCTTGTTTCAAGTTGCCGCGATATTAGCGCATCGAATCATTTCAGAGTTTGAGTTATCCCCAAAGACCTTTATATTACGGCACTATTTTGATTCAAATAAAATAAGGCTCTGTGATGAATAAATTTTATGTGACAACTCCCATATACTACGTTAACGACAGGCCCCACATAGGGCATTCCTATACTACGATACTTGCCGACGTCCTCTCAAGGTATAATCGTCTTTTTGGGAACGAAGTTTATTTCCTCACAGGCACCGATGAACATGGACAGAAGGTTCAAAAGGCGGCGGAGCAAAACAAGATAGAGCCTTCAAAGCATTGTGACGCCGTTGTCCCGCGTTATGTCCAGCTTTGGAAGAAGCTGGAGATAACGAATGATGACTTTATAAGGACCACCGAGGAGAGGCATCGCAAGGTGGTTCAGGCAGTGCTTTCGGATCTTTTCGAGAAGGGGCTCATATACAAGGCCGAATACAAGGGCAGATATTGCGTTCCATGTGAAAGGTTTTTCACTGAAAAGGATCTCGATGAGAAAAAGCTCTGCCCTGAATGCGGAAGAGCGACAGATGAAATCCTTGAATCGAATTATTTTTTCAAGATGGGACAATATCAAGACTGGCTGATTGAACACATCAATACGCATCCGAAATTCATCCAGCCTGATTTCAGAAGAAATGAGACACTTGGCTTCCTGAGAAAAAAGCTCGATGATCTGTGCATATCCCGTCCTAAAAAAAGACTTTCCTGGGGGATAGAGCTCCCATTCGACAAAGACTATGTGTGCTACGTATGGTTTGACGCGCTGATAAACTACATATCGGCGGTCGGCTATGGGGCGGACTCTGCGAAATTCGCAAAATGGTGGCCAGCGAATTACCATCTTATCGGGAAAGATATTCTGACAACGCACACAGTGTATTGGCCGATAATGCTCAAGGCGATGGGGCTTGAAATGCCGGATTCAATATTTGCCCACGGATGGTGGCTTTCCGGCTCAGACAAGATGAGCAAGTCGGTTGGGAATGTTGTCAATCCAATGGACATGATAGACAAGTATGGAGTTGATTCATTCCGTTATTTCTTAATGGCTGAGATGGTGCTTGGGAATGATGCGTCCTTTACGGAAGCGGCTTTTCTGACTAGGTACAACAGTGACCTGGCGAATGACCTCGGCAATCTGCTGAGCCGTGTGGTGAAAATGATAGCCAAGAACAGGGATTCAATCGTTCCTGCGCCTGGGAAACTCAGCGAAGAAGACAATGCCTTGATGGAGAGTTGCCTGTCTGCTGGGAAAAATGTTTGCGAATCTGTCGCCGAAATGAAGATAGACAAAGGGATCTCATCGGTATTTACCTCAATCCGCGACGCAAACAGATACTTTGAGGCAAGCGCGCCTTGGAAATTGGCAAAGGAAAACAAGTCCGAAAGACTTGATACAGTGCTTTACTGCGGAGCTGAAGCCTTGAGAATAATATCTGGTCTGCTTTCTCCCGTAATGCCGGAGAAAATGTGCGAAGTTCGCAAAGCTCTCGGCATAGAATCTGGAGAAGCTATTTCGATTCAAGAATTTAGTAAATGGGGCGGACTTAAGCCCGGAAGCAGGGTTCAGGACATCTCATCCCTCTTCCCAAGGATTGAAGTGAAGGAAAAACAGGACAATGCATCAACTGCGGCTACGGACAATCTTGTCTCGATAGATGACTTTACAAAGATCAAGCTTAAGACGGCGAAGGTGCTGTCGGCGGAAAAGGTCGAAGGAGCCGACAAACTCCTGAAACTCCAGATAGAGATTGGAAGAGAGAAACGTCAAATTGTCGCCGGGGTGGCGAAATTTTACAGCCCGGAACAAATTATTGGCAGAACTATAGTCGTAGTTTCCAACCTCAAGCCCGCTAAAATTCGCGGAATAGAATCCAACGGAATGCTCCTTGCTGCAAAAGCTGGAGGAGAGCTCAAGCTCATAACAGTTGAAGCTGATATTAAGACCGGCGCCGACGTAGGATGATCCGGGGCTTGAAATCCTTCCTCGATGATTTAGATTAAACCACACAAATTTAGAGATAATTTCAATGGTCGGGAAAATACATCTGGCTCTAGTCTCTTTGCTATCCATATCCGCGACATGTCTTTTTTGCGCCGAAGATGCGGTGAGCATCCCCAAAAATGAAGATACGAAGCCTGCAAAAAAAAATGTGGTC
>CAZXAC010000190.1:0-5245 GCA_964638335.1 uncultured Lentisphaera sp.
ACTACTGTCAACTGAATGCAAGGTCGGTGGCAAATGTCTTGTCTCAATGCATTCTCCGTCGGCAACCAGCACGGCCCTCTCGATGCAGTTTTCAAGCTCCCTCACGTTTCCAGGCCATTTGTATGACATCAACCGTTCTATGACTTGATGAGATAGCTTTGACACCTTTTTTTTCTGTTCCTTCGCGTAAATCTTCAGAAAATGCTCAGCCAAAAGCACTATATCGGCCTTCCGGCTTCTGAGCGGAGGAACAAATATTGGAAACACATAAAGACGATAGAATAAATCCTCCCTGAAACGCCCCTGCGCAACCATCTCCTGCAAATTCTTGTTTGTGGCGGCCACGAAGCGGACATTTATCTTTATGGGATTCGAATCTCCTATGCGTTCGATCTCCCTTTCCTGCAATGCGCGCAACAATTTTATTTGGATCGCCATGGAAACTTCTCCAATCTCGTCAAGGAAAAGAGTCCCTCCATCGGCTAATTCAAAGCGTCCCTTCCTGTCGGATACAGCTCCGGTAAATGCCCCCTTGCAATGCCCGAACAGTTCGCTTTCGATTATATTTTCTGGAAGAGCCGCGCAATGAACCTTCACGAACGGTTTGTTCGCCCTGTCGCTGTTGTAATGTATCGCGCTGGCTACAAGCTCCTTGCCGGTCCCGGTTTCTCCTATTATCAGAGTCGTGGCATTGCTCTTCGCAACCTTCTCTATCTGATCATATACCATCTGCATTTCATGGGAGTTCCCAATGATGTTTGAAGGACGGAAACGTTCCTTCAATTCCAGACGTAGCCTTTCATTTTCATCAGCTAGGCGTTCCTGTTCTTCCTGCGCCTGGCGGCGGAGCCTGACAGCCTGAGCTATCATTGATGCCACCACGCTTAAAAATCTGGCATCCGACTGAAGGTCTCGTTCATCACGGAAAGGCGTATCAACACTAAACGCTCCTACAACTTCCTGCCCATCCTTTATTGGGACGCATATGAAGGATGTATCGGGTGCCTTGCCACGCTTGGTCTTATCAAGTATGAGAGGCGATTCACTTTTTCTCGGTATTACAGCGGGCTCTCCGGTCAATATCACATGGCCTGTCACACCCTCTCCAAGTTTGTACCTGACTTTCTTCGCCTGCTGCTGGGAAAGTCCGTGTGAAGACTCTATGAATATTTCACCGGTCTTGCGTTGCAGCAATGTTATCGTCCCGTAATTCATGTTCATGTGACGCGAGAGTATTTCCAATACAGGATTCACAACCTCTCTCAGGTCAAGGCTGACATCAAGAGATCTGCTTATCTGATAAAGCACTTGAAGTTCCCGCTGGGAACCGCTCGCCAGATTGCCGCTTTTAAATTCTTCGACCATTCGCGCAATTCGCCTGTTTATTTATTTGTTTTTCGCGGACCGCATCCGAAGATGCGATCCGCTTTCTATTTAAACGCTTAATTTATGGCTTATCTCAGAAACAACATTTCCTGGTAACTTGGCAGAGGCCATAGATCATCAGGAATAATCCTTTCCAGCTTGTCCGCTACCATTCGAAGTTCGAGCATCGCGGGCACTACCTCGTCACGATAATGTTTCGCGTGAGCTAGCAGACCTCCCTTGCTGTCGTGGTTCATCGCCTTTTCGAGGTCGCGTATGCACTTTTCAAATTCCGCGACCGACTTATTCAATTCTTTCAGGAAAGAAATGTCCGGATTTTTTATGCCTACAGATTTCATCGCCGCAGCCGTGGAAGCCAGCTCCCCTTGTCTGCGATGCGCCGCCGGAAGGAGCATGCCAAGCGCTATCTGATGCGCAAGGTGAGCTTCAGTGTTTATCTCTTTGCAATAACGCTCAACATATATTTCGTTCCTTGAGTTATATTCACGCGCGGTCAGAACGCTGTATTTTTCAAAGAGAGATTCGTATTCAGGATTTTCAATTACCTGTTTGAAGGCATCCACTGAATTTGAGAAGTTAGGCAGTCCGCGCTTCTTCGCCTCAGCATGCCACTCCGCGGAATAATTGTCTCCATTGAATATTACCGCCTTGTGTTCGCTGATTATTTCCTGCAACAGCGATTGAACAGCTTCATTCAGTTTCGCAGCATTGCCCCCAGTCTTCTGTTCAAGCTTGGAAGCCACAAAGTCGAGAGATTCCGCGACTATCGTGTTTAAAACCACGAGAGGTCCGGCTATGGATTGACTTGAACCAACCGCCCTGAATTCAAATTTGTTACCGGTGAAGGCAAATGGGCTTGTCCTGTTTCTGTCGCCGGCGTCCTTTGGAAGCGGAGGCAGAGTGTCAACACCAACCTCAAGCATAGCGGCCTTTCTGGATCCCTTCAAACCGCCTTTCTCAATCTGATTGTATATATCCGTGAGCATTTCGCCAAGATATATTGATATGATTGCCGGAGGAGCCTCATTTGCCCCTAGGCGGTGATCATTCCCTGCGTGCGCTATTGACGATCTCAAAAGCGGAGCGTATTTGTGCACAGCCCTTATAACGGCGGCGCAGAATACCAGGAACTGAGCGTTGTCATGCGGATTGTCTCCGGGTTCCAATAGATTCATGTCCCCGCAAGCGAGAGACCAGTTCAGATGCTTTCCTGATCCGTTGATTCCTGCGAAAGGCTTTTCATGCAATAGACAGCTCAGCCCGTAACGCTGAGCGGTATTCTTCAGAGTCAGCATTATCTGATGCTGATGGTCGGCCGCGACATTCGCAGTTTCATATACCGGGGCGATTTCGTACTGGCTCGGAGCCACTTCATTGTGACGGGTCTTTACCGGAACTCCCAACTTGTAAAGCTGATTTTCAACATCAAACATGAAGGCCAGAACTCTTTCGTGTATGGCGCCAAAATACTGGTCCTCGAATTCCTGTCCCTTAGCGGATTTCGCACCCAAAAGCGTCCTGCCGGCTATCAAAAGATCTGGACGCAGACAGAAAAGACGCCTGTCGATAAGAAAATATTCCTGTTCAGGCCCGGCCGTAGCGAATACATATTCTGTATTCTTGTGTCCGAATATCTTGAGTACACGTTGCGCCTGCCTGTTAAGAGCCTGCATGGAGCGAAGCAGCGGAGTCTTCTTATCGAGGGCATCGCCTGTCCAAGAACAGAATGCCGTAGGAATGCAGAGAGTGTTGCCGTTGGGATTTTCAATAATATAGGCCGGGCTCGTCACGTCCCAGGCGGTATATCCACGGGCTTCAAATGTGGCGCGAAGTCCGCCGGATGGAAATGATGAAGCGTCCGGTTCACCCTGTATTAGCTGTTTTCCGGAAAATTCCGCCACCGCCCCGCCAAAACCGTCTGGAGAAAGAAAACTGTCGTGCTTTTCTGCGGTAAGCCCAGTTAGAGGATAGAAAACGTGCGCGTAATGCGCGGCTCCCTTCTCAAGCGCCCAGTTCTTCATCGCCTGAGCTACGACATCCGAAATGCCCGGATCAAGTTTTTCTCCGTTGCGTATAGTCCTGCGTACAGCCTTGAAAACGTTCTTCGGAAGCCTTTTGCGCATCTCGTTCTCACTGAAAATATTCGCCCCGAATGTCTGTTCGAGGTTCTCCACGCTCTGCTTCTGCGGC
The DNA here is from genome assembly GCA_964638335.1 of uncultured Lentisphaera sp. Classification (GTDB taxonomy): domain Bacteria; phylum Verrucomicrobiota; class Lentisphaeria; order Victivallales; family GWF2-50-93; genus DYMC01. The sequence goes on from CAZXAC010000190.1 coordinate 3,577, forward strand.
TCCGAAAGCGCCTTCGACGATGCTATTTCGCCGATCATCTGGGATCTTGCATTTTTCACTTTCTCTCTCCTGTTTATTTTTGATTTTACAATTGATTAGATTTTACTGGCTGGCACTAAAGCACGACTCGTGCCATGTCGGAAGCTCTTCTTTCTTAACATATTTGTAATCATAGCGTTAAAAATGATTTTTTTGTTAGTTTTGAAAAATCTCCAAACTTAAAAAAATTACAAAAATGTATTTTGTTTGCTTGAATAACATTCATTTTTGTTACTAAGGATACTGCCTGCTCCGCAGTTTTCAAGTAGGGCTTTACATACATTATTCTCACACAGAGCCACAAAGCCACGAAGTCGAAGATCCCTTGTATCTGGCTTCTGGCTCTTTCCCGAAAACTTTTTTTATCTCTTTGTGCTCTTTGTGCCTTCGTGCGAGAAAATATTTCCCCAGTTTTCTATCAGTGTTTTATATGGCTCGGCGGCAAAATTACCTGGAAAGGAGGGCGGGTTTTCCAACCCGCCAAGCGCCAAATAGCAGCGTCCTGTACGATGCCGCGATAAGCGATTTCAAATGAGGACACATTTTTCGCTGAAGCAGCAGCTTAAAATTCTAAATTCATTGTTCTCGCACAAAGCCGCAAAGTCACTGAGGCAAAAAGTCGAAGAACCCAGCCCGAAGGCGTCGGGAAGGCTCGGTGTGGGAAACGTATTGGAAATTTGGTGGCGGCTCTCGGACTTGAACCGAGGACCTGCGGATTATGATTCCGACGCTCTAACCAGCTGAGCTAAGCCGCCATCCTGAAAAGGCAGCTAATTTAGCATTAGTGTTTTTATTTTCAAGCAGAATGAATTTTAAACTTATAACGGCACAAATCAGGCGCGGTGCTATAGCAAGTCCGCTGATTTTGAATTGTTAGTTTTTCTTTATTCTATCTTGAAAATCAGGATAGAGCATTCTCTTGCCATGAACAACGGCTAGGACGAACACTGTATCAGCTCTGACTTCGTATATGATTCTGTAGCTAAACACGAAATGTTCCCGGACATTTTCCTCCATCTCTTCAGGGACAACTCGCCCAGAAAATGGAAAACTCTTCAGAAGTCTTGTTTTGTCAAGGATCTTTGTAACTACCGAAGAAGCATAGGCATGGGAGTCTCTTTCTATATATTCTGCAATCTGCAAGATGTCGTTTAAGGAATCAAGAGACCAGACTACCTTATAATCCATTTCTCAAGCCTCTTTTCGACTTCATCCTGAGTGAAGACCTTGCCATCTTTTATCTGCTCTCTAGATTTCATGAGCTTCTCAGCAATGAAAAGATGGTATTGAATGTCCTCAAATGAACTATCTTCCGGAAGTCCCTTTATAATGTTCTCCGCCTCTAACTTCGCTGTGGCGTTCATGGCGTACTCCATTTGCTTGTTTGAGAGTGAATCATAGCACCAATTTCTGAGTTTTCAATAGCCCAATAAAAACAAGTCCGCCAATTATACAAGCTCGTTTTTCTTCCCCTATCATTCTTTCCTCCGCTAATGATCAGGCCTACCGAATGGTACTCCGTTCGGTGAGGCCGATAGTTATACTGAGTTGCATTCAAAGATTTAGGAAAGACAGGAGATATTTTGAGGGATGTTTTGGTAAATTGATTGAAGGGCGATATAGATATCGT
>CAZXAC010000191.1:0-5204 GCA_964638335.1 uncultured Lentisphaera sp.
CTTCAATCAATTTACCCAAACATCCCTCAAAATATCTCTTGTCTTTCCTAACTCTCTGAATGCAACTCAGTATTAAGCAAGATTTAACTTGGGGGAAGAATTATCATGGCAAAGAAATCGGCAAAGAATAAGTCTCTCGCAAAGTTCTTTGGCTGTGTTCTCTTGTTGTTCTTTGCTGGTATAATTCTACTCGGCTCTTACGGGATCTATCTATGGTATATATCTCAAAAAGAGAACTGCAAGAAAAAGATAGTCGAGGAGATTGCCACTTTAAAAGATTTTTCAGCGAGGGATGCTGCGGCTGAAAAATCCTCGGTTTATCCGCCTGAGCCTCCTGAAAAGTCCTTGGAACAGATAAACCTGGAGATAGATCAAACAATAAAAGATAATGTGGCGACTCTTTTCCCCGCTGGAAACCTGTCTTTGGCGAAAACGGAAATAATGAGAAAGTACAGGGCGGCTAAAAAAGGCGAAAGGATAATAATACAACTTAACAAGTCTAACGACATGTTGGAAGGCGTATATAACGGTAGGGACGGCTTGTCGGTAATAATAGGAGAAAGGCGTTTAAAAATAATCGATATTATGGACGACTACAGATATCTTTTTGATGAAGCTCTCGCCGACAAGATTGCTGGCCAGAAGATGGAGCTTTTGGACAACGAACAGAAGGCTAGAACCGAAGCATATGTCCGTGCCGCGAGAATCGCAGAAATCGAAAAAAGATACCCGCAGGCTGGATACGTCAAAAAGGAAGACGGAGGATGGTGGCATAAAAGCGAAATGGTAGAGGAATACGTCAGCAAGAAAAAAAATGAACATGAAGCCGCTAGAGAGAAGTCTTTGAAGGAAATCTTTAGCCGTAATAGAATTTTTGGGCTGATAAGAATTTCGGAAAGTGAAATAGAAATCGGGAATAATTGAATAATGATCGACAAGGGCTGTTTAATCGAATCAAGCGTTATAGAGGTGGAAAATCTTTCCATATCTTTTTCCGTTGGCGGAGATAGGCTCGCCGCGGTTGAGGACGTGTCATTTTGCGTGAAGAAGGGTGAAATACTTGCGATAGTTGGCGAGAGCGGATGCGGCAAGACCGTCACATGCCTTGCCCTTGCAAGACTTCTTCCAGAACCTCCTGCGCATTACGACCGCGGCGTAATTCGTTTCCCTGCCGGAAAGGCGCTTGCAGGCAAAAACGTACTTTCAATGACGCCGAAAGAAATTCGCGAAATTCGCAAGCGCAGTCTCGCTTATGTCTTTCAGGAACCGTCGGTTTCCTTGAATCCGGTTTTTACGATTTACGATCAGATTGCGGAAGTAATAGAGCTTATGGAAGATAGGCCGGAAGATATCGAATCAGAAGTTATTTCCCTATTGTCAAAAGTGGGGATTCCTGATCCGATTTCAAAGATGAAGTGCTATCCTCACGAGTTGAGCGGAGGAATGCAGCAGAGGGCTATGATGGCGATGGCTTTGGCGGGACATCCAGATCTTCTTGTCGCCGACGAACCTACCACCGCCCTTGATGTGACAATACAGGCGCAGATACTTGACTTGATAAGAAAATTGCGGGATGAAATCTCTATGTCGGTGGTGCTGGTTACCCACAATCTGGGGATAGTTTCGGAAGTTGCGGACAATGTAATTGTAATGTATGCCGGACACATTGTTGAAAAAGGTGATACAGCAGGGGTGATATCTAATCCAGCGCATCCGTACACGAGGGCTTTACTGGCCGCGGTGCCACGTTTTGGATCTGAAATGAAGAAGCTTTCAACCATAGCCGGGAACGTGCCTCCTCCGTCAAAATATCCCAAGGGATGCAGATTTTTCGGAAGGTGTCCTCTGGCAGAAAAGCTGAGCAATTCTGAAAGATCAAAATGCGAAAAAGAAGTTCCCAAACTCATCGAAAAAGTAGGGAGGTCTTGCAGATGCCACTTCTCAAAGTAGAAAATCTCAGGACATCATACCCGGTAGGTAAGGGATGGTTTGGTTATTCCGGTGAACTTGTGGCGGTGAAAGATGTTTCTTTCGAAGTCGAAAAATCTGAGACGGTGGGGCTTGTCGGCGAAAGCGGATGCGGAAAAAGCTCCCTCGCTAAGACGATTGTCCGCCTTGAGAAAGCGAGGTCCGGGCGAATCCTCCTGGACGGCAAGGATATTCTTTCCTTGAAAGGAGAAGAGTTGAGGCGCCTGAGGGGCGACTTCCAGATGATATTCCAGGATCCTTATTCATCATTGAATCCTAGGATGAAGGTTGGCGACGCGATAGAAGAGGTTATAAAGATCCATAAGCCTGAATCGGATAAGAAGTCGAGACGCGAAAGGGTTTCAAGTTTGTTTTCTATGGTTGGGTTGGATCCTTCGCAGACCGACCGCTATCCTCACCAGTTTAGCGGTGGCCAAAGGCAGAGAATATGCATAGCCAGAGCTCTTGCCGTGGAGCCGAAACTTATTGTCGCGGACGAGCCGGTTTCCGCTTTGGATGTGAGTGTTCAGGCACAGATAATAAATCTTCTGCAGGAAATACAGTCGAAAACCGGAATATCATATCTTTTTATCGCTCATGATCTTGCGGTTGTTGAACATATCAGCGCGAGGATACTTGTAATGTATCTGGGGCGAATTGTTGAAAGCGGAATTTCTAGACAGATAATATCAGCTCCGGCTCATCCGTATACGGCGGCGTTGATATCAGCGGTGCCGGTTCCCGATCCGGTCGACCGACGCAAGAGGATAATTTTACAAGGGGATGTTCCTTCTCCACTGAATCCTCCTGAGGGTTGTCCATTCCATCCAAGATGTCCTTATGCCGTTGAAAGATGTCGCTTGGAAGAGCCGCAACTTATGCCTTCGAAGAAGGGGGATTCCCGACTTTCAGCATGTTTTTTCAGGGATGATTTTCAAAATATGGAGAAAAAAGTTTTATGAAAATGCTTATTACTTCTTTTGCGATTTTATCTGCGTGTTTTGCGACATTCGCGGAGGAATCCGTTGACGCTGTCGTTAATACCGACCGTCTGAATGTCAGGGTGCTTCCATCTGTATCACATACTGCGGTTGCGAAATTCGCAAAAGACGACACTGTGAAGGTTTTCGCTGTTAGGAAAGGATGGTGTGAGGTTGCCGTTCCTGAGAACTGCAACGTGTGGATTGCCGCATCGGACATCTCCGCGGATGGAATTGTGCTAAAGGAGTCTTTTCTGCGCTCCGGACCAATGGTTACATACTCTCCTTTTTCGCGAAAAGCGCTGAAGGATGAGAAACTTGAAATACTTGAGAAAAGAAGCGACTGGGTGAAGGTATCTGCGCCGTCCGGACTTAGGGGATGGGTAAGCGCCAAATTCGTAGTTATTTCAGAGGAGGATGCAGGGAAAATTCCGAACGACGCTTCGACAACAGAACAAGCTCTCCAAACGGAGCCGTTATCCGGACTTGATTTTCTGCCTCTTCCGGAAAAAGACGCGTCATATGAGGGAGTCTTGCTAGAGCTGAAAGATGGTGATATTGTAAAGCACGCCCTGGTGATCGAAATTAATGATGGCTTCGCAACAATGTGCTATCTTCATTCCGACACCGAAAAATTGGATCAGTGGGTTAATAAAAAGGTGAAAATATCTGGAAAAGAAAAATGGGTCAGAGGCTGGAAACGGCCACTGCTGGTCGTTGATAAAATAACTCATCTGTTATGACAAGATTAGAATAATTATGTGAGAGTTCTAGAGTTCTAGAGTGCGAAAGTGCGAAAGTGCGGGAGTTATAAGGTAAAACGGGAGGCTGGGGATGAAAAAGTTTATTGGAGTGTGTATCCTATCAATGTTGTGCGCATCGCTGTTTTCTGTTGATTTTGATCCGGGAAAATACGAGAAGGTGGATATCGAGAAAGTGAAAGCGACTCCGGAAGAGTATAAGAACAAGAAAGTTTCGCTTGATACGGTTTACTTCAAGTACGAAACAACATTTCTGCCCTACATGGATAAGTCCGGATTCAAGGCCGGTAAAAACTACTACCTCCAAGTGAAGCCGGGGAATTTTCCTGTCATGGTGGATAAAAATGACGAAACCAACTCGCTGATTCCAAGTTTGAAGGCCGGATCGAAAGTCCGCATATACGGGAAGGTCAAAAAATTCTCCTATAAACCGGAAGCCACTATTTGGCCGCACTATTTCCTTGAAATGGATAAGTTGGAAATAATCGAGGCTGGTAGCGGGAAGCTTGAGACTGAAAATGAAGAGGGTATTCCCAAGACAGTGCCAGTACTGCCGAGTTCTGGAAATGGTGAAGGTTTTAGGCGCGGTCCGTTTAGTCCGTTTAGAAGACCGAACAGGCAATGACTGATTTTTCCATAGTTATCCCAGCTTACAACGAGGAAGATCTTCTTCCCGAAACCTTGAAGTCTCTAAAGACGATTTTAGGGGAGCTCTCCGCGAAATTCGCAGGGGAAATAATTGTGGTGGATAATAATTCCACCGACAAGACAGGCGAAATAGCGAGAGCTTTTGGAGCCAAGCTAGTTTTTGAAAGGGAGAATTGCATTGCAAGGGCGAGGAATGCTGGCGCGGCTGCCGCTGAGGGACTTTATATCATATTTATTGATGCAGATACTCTCGCTCCGACTGAACTGATTGAGAAGGCGATATTGAGTATGGCATCCGGAGAAGTATGTGGTGGAGGATGTATTGTTGGATTTGAAGAAGGAGAGGTTGATAACACAGCAAAGATTCTTGCGGAGCTCTGGAACAGACTTATAGTCAGGATTTATCCTGTCGCGGCCGGATCCTTTGTTTTTTGTCTGAAGGAGGCTTGGAAAGCTGTGGGCGGCTTTGATGAACGTTACTACGCTTCGGAGGAGATACATTTTTCAACTGCTCTTCGTAGATGGGGACGGAGCAAAGGACTGAAATTCAAGATAATACCTATGAAGGTGAAAAGTTCCTCTCGAAAATTCAAAACGTATTCAAAATGGCAGATATTTCAGCGTATAATGCCTCTCATATTATTCCCATGGCGCTTGAGGAATAGAAAATCATGCTCAATATGGTACGAGAGAAAGAATCAGCGGTAAATCAATGAGCGAATCCCGCAAAAACATCACGATGCCCTGTGGAACGAGATAAACTCCGCAGCGAAAGTTAATCTCAATTGGGTTTAACCTACATTTTGCGGTTCAATCAGTCGAAAAGGATTTAAGTTGTTGAAGTTCA
>CAZXAC010000192.1:0-5199 GCA_964638335.1 uncultured Lentisphaera sp.
TGCACTGGCAAGGGGCGGCCAACATCGCCATATGCATTGGTGGCGACCAAGTAATCCTTGCCGGGAAAACGTTTTTCAATCATTTCAGCCAATTTATTTGCAAAGGTTATGTAGCGGTCCGAAAGCGGAACCCAGTCTTCCGAAACACCGCTTGCCCATTTGACGTTGATTCGGACATTGGTCTTAGAAGGGTCGGGATCCCAAGCTCTGCATTTCTCACAAGTGCAGTGACCGTCGAAGTAGCCGTCGTTCGGCATGCATGCCAGCATTCTCTGGTACGGATAACTGGCCAGTAATTCCTCTTGCTCCTTCATCCAGAGTTCCCATACGGCTGGTTCACCCTCACAAAGCTTCCGCCTTTTAGTTTCTTCCGGATATGTTCCGCGGGTGCCGTCGGGCTGTAGGGCGAAAAGCTCAGGACGCTTTGCTCCGTATTTGTCCCACCAATCCTTGAAGTAATGCCCGCCATTGAAGCGCATGGAATCGAGCAATAGGCGCTGGTGTTTGACCCACAGCTGCTCCTCGTTTTCCTTTGTATAGCCTCGCTCGAGCTGATAAAATAGACCGATTCGGGCGCGAAATTGTGGATGATAACGCTTTGTGAATGGTGCGACACTAAGGCTCTCTGGACCTGGGTAATCTGTTCCGAGTTTGCCCGGATAAAGCCAGCGCATGCCTACGACATCCTGTAGGAACGTGAACACAGCGTTTGCCGTGCCGCATTCCACTTGCATGTTTTCGATAGGCTCTCGACGTATTGCCGGAGCTGTAGGGAATTTAGGATCCCAAAGATCGCGTCCGGCGATGGCAACATGATTTTGATTGGCGGTCAGCAAGATTTCCTCGGGATGTTTGAACTTGAAATCAACTCCGGGAAACAGCGGATCCATCGCCGGCTGGTAGCCCACCCATACGGCATGTGGCGGAACAGGGTTGGGAACTTTCTCGAAGACCTTCGGGCGTATACCACTGATCTTTTCAATGCATTCAGCTAAATATTTGGCGGAGTCGCGGGTGTGCGGAGGCGCATTTTCAGCAAGAATTATAGGCAGAGCTCCGCTTTCCTTGGAAACCAATTTGAGTGCCGGCATATCTTTCGCCGCCGATTCTGATGCTAGCGCATATATGTTTGCGGACGAAAGGACGCTAAGCAATGCCACCGCGGCAATAACAACGAAATGTCTTTGATTTGTTTTCATCTAAATTATCTTCTCCTTGTGTTTTGATTATACTTCAGCTAATATATTTTCATAATTCTTAAAGAACGTAGCATATTGCATCTGTGCACGGTATATTATAGTGTAATAGGGAGAGTATTGGCAACATTTTAAGTGATTATATTAACACTCTATTTGTTTTTATGAAGCTTTTATATGAAAAAATAAAACCCTTTTTGGTCGAAGGTATCTGTTATGTGCTGCATAAAGGCAAAAAAAAGGATTTAATCGTGCCTTTGCACACGCATGGTCCTAGATATCACGAGATGATCTATGTTGACTATGGAACAGCAAAAATTTCCCTCAGAGGCTCTGATATTACGGTTCGCCGGGGAGAGTGCATATTCATTCTTGGCGGATCACGCCACTCGTTCAAGGGTGAATCCGGCACTCCATTCGACTATTTGAATATAACTTTCCTCGGCAATCCGAAAAAAACCCAGAGATCTCTTTTCGGGAAAAGCATACCCGTAAATCGGAAATGTCTTGAATTATTGGAAACGCTCAAGCAGGAAAGCGTGGATGAAATGCCATATTGTCGTGAAATAATAGCTTCCTGCTTTACCGAACTGATAGTACGTCTACTTCGCCAAGTTAAAGGTTTTGCGACGGGAAAAATTTCGGAATCCATAAATTGCCGACGCTATCAGTCTGAAATAGTTAACAGAGCTATTAGAATCATATCCGAAGAATATTCAAAACCCCTTACTCTAAGTCATCTTAGCCGAGCCGTAGGAATCGGCGTGTCTCGTTTGCGCGTACTTTTGAAAAATGAAACAGGTGAGAACTTCAGCACGCTCCTGCATAAACAAAGAATAATTGCGGCAAAACATCTCCTGAGGGAAGAAATTTTATCACTTGAGGAAATTTCCACCGCCGTAGGCTATCGTTATTCGGCATTCTTCTTCAAAATATTTAAACGCTTGACCGGAATGACACCAAAGGCATACTCTCGCAGTTTGGGTGACCCTGTTCAGAAAAAATGATTTGAAGAAAACGTATAAACTCATATCACGCCAAAACGAAAAAAATAGAATGACTGGCCTTTACTGATTCAAACTCAAGCATGGCTGGGATGCGGAATTTTACGTAGCAGAAGCTATGCTGAAAATAGAGGCGAGCTTTTCGCTTGTCGTATTATCCTACATTTTGCGTTTGACCAGTGCGGCTTAGATGCGAGAAATCAAGGCGATGGTGCCACGTGAGTCACGTTCCACGTGCCAACGTGGTCACGTGATAGTAACTACTCCAAGCCTCTTCTTGACAAACAGATACGCCGCAATGGTCTAACCCTCGCGGGTTCAATCAGCCGATTCTTAAAGGTATATTTCGTGAACTGCGCAGTTCACACCATATTGAACTTAAACAACTTAAATCCTTTTCGAATGATTGAACCGCAAAATGTAGGCTAATTCTGGGTTTGCTTCAAAGGGATAGTAAACCCATCCAAGCGGGGTAATCTGTCGTATCGTCAAACTCGATGCTAACGAAGTCATTATATTTTTCTCTTGATTAGGACGGTTCTTGGGCTAAGTTTAGTTCAGTGAACAATCCCTTTACAGGTTAAACATGAGAAATTACAAAAATGGATTTTTTTGTTTCCGTGTCGCGCTCCCTATTGCGATTTTCGCAACGATGCTCCTTAGTTCATGCTTGATATCTACTGAACCTTATCGCAAGACTAGGATATTTGACCTTGGGACTTCTGAGAGCATGAATGCGAAGCTTAATGTCGGCGAGTTTGAAAATCCCGGAATGTATCGCCATCCCTTCGTATACAGGGTCGGTGATAATGAAATTATAAAGGATGATTACAATAAGTGGGCGGCATTGCCGGAAAACTTGGTGGTCACACGTTTGAAATCAGCTTTCCAATCAGACAAACTTAAATCGATCTCAATAAATGGGAAAATCCTTAAATTCGAATTTGATAAGGAAAGGAAACTTGCCATAATGCAGATTTCCTACAGGATAGACAGGGCGGAAAAGCTTCCCTGCGAAGGAATTTTCAAATCCGAAAAGCCATTTGATGAAAAAGAGCCTTCCAAAATGGCGGAAGCAATGTCGCTTTGCATGAACGAGTTTATAACGGAAATATCTGTAAAACTGAAGGAGTGATTGAGAATGAAACTAAAAAAAATAATTGCCGACAAGTCCAATGTCGAAGTATGCGCAGTTTGCAAGGACGCCAGCATAAGGGAGGCCGCAGCCCTCATGGATTCCAAAAAAATTGGAGTAGTTCTCGTGTGTGAGGATGACGTGAAATCGAAAAAATATATCGGAATAGTCAGCGATTCCGATGTGATAGCCGCACTTTGCAAGCTTGGAGATCTAGATAAGGTCCCAGTATCAAAGATAATGACTGATAAAATGATAGTCGCGACGGTGGAGGATGATGTAGACTACGTGATGAATGTGATGATGAGGCACAAGGTCAGTCACCTGCCTGTGATCGAAAACAAGCAGATAATCTGCGTAATATCAATGGGAGATATAATAAAAGCCCTCTACAACGAAGACGAGATAAAAATAAGATATTACGGCGATTACATAGGTGGAACTTATCACAGCGACGTCTTTTAGTCCTGAGTTCGGAATGTGACCAATTACCCAAATCTAAGTGTAAAATCTTATCTGATTTTGTAACAATCTACAGTAGTGGAGGATAAAAATGCCGTTGATAAAAATCGAATGTTATGGAAAGATGAACGATGAGAAAAAGAGCAAACTCGCAGGGGAAATGTCGAAAATATGCGCATCCGTAATGGGGAAGCCTGAAGCCTACGTAATGAGTACGGTTGAGGATGGTCTTGTAGCCACGATGGGCGGCAAGAGCGCGGCGTCTGCATTCATAGAAGTGAAGGGAATAGGCGGATTTTCAACGTCGGTAAACAATAAACTGAGCGCCGAGATATGTGCCTGTCTTAATAAGGAGACCGGAATCTCTCCTTCATGCGTATATATAAACTTCACCGATGTTCCCGCATCATCATGGGGATGGGACGGAAAAACTTTCGGCTGATTGAACCTCAATGCTGCCTCAGACTATTACACTAGCCCGCATATTTAGAAAAATTATTAAGAGGTAGTCGTTGGCGTCCCAGATAATTTTATCGGGGTTGGAGTCGGTATCGGAATCGCCTTCGATGGAATGCAATTTTGGATACCGACCCCGATTATTGTTGTCATCGTCGTCTCTCTTGACTTTGCGTCTACGCCATAGACGAGCAAGTCTCCTTCGTGCCGAAATAGCTTCGTGATCTAGGCTCGCAAGCGGCTTACCATTTTCCGTTATGAACGAAGTTTCCCGAGTATCGTGTTCGTGCTTCCTTATGTTCGGCAGGATGACCTATTGATATGACTGATACAGGAATTACGCTCTCCGGCAGATTGAAAAGTTTCTTCAGGTGTTCTATTCTTTCTTGCCTTGGATGGACGCCCAGCCAGCAGGCTCCAAGCCCGAGCATTGATGCGGCCAGAAGTATGTTCTCTATCGCCGCACTGCAGTCTTGAAGCAGGAAAGATATTTCGTTTGAATGAGCACGCTGGATGTCGCCGCATACTATTATTCCCAGGGGCGCCGACTCTAGCATTTTGCCATTCGGCAGAGCTTCGGCGACTTTCTTCATGATATTTTTATCCTTTAGCACAATGAATTCCCAAGGATCTTTTGCTACCGCAGATGGCGCCGACATTGCCGCTTCGAGCAAGTCTCTTATGGTCGCATCAGATACAGGTTTATCCGCATACTTTCTTACGCTTCTTCTTGCGAAAATCGCAGAGAGTTTGGAATTCATATCAAACCTCCGGTTTTTTTGTGATTTGCGTCCTTATTGGATTAGGATTTTTATTCCCTGATAGAGTAAAGTTATTGTGCCCAATGCAAGGCAGTAGTAGCTGTATTTTATGAGTGAGCCCTTGCGGACGGAGTCGATTACCGTATTGAGGGATGCATATCCGACTATTGCCGATATTATAAATC
>CAZXAC010000193.1:0-5180 GCA_964638335.1 uncultured Lentisphaera sp.
GCCCTGTCTCTGGAGAGGCCGAGGAACGCGCCAACGACCTTGAGGGTCGCCTGGGTCACTGGTTCTTCGAAGTTTCCGCCCGCGGGACTAACGGAACCGCCAATGGTTATTGACGACATAGAGCCGTCGTTCAATCTAAAATATCCTGCCCTTTCGTAGAATGATGCGATTACGGATTCGAGGTAAGCTGGGAAGGCCTCTTCTCCGGGAATTTCTTCTAGTCTTCCAGACATTTCCCTCAGAGCCTGAGCCCATCTTGAAGTTGAATCCGCGAGGAGTAGGCAATGTAGTCCCATCTGCCTGTAATATTCCGCAAGAGTGACGGCGGTATATATTGAGGCTTCGCGTGCCGCCACTGGCATTGAACTTGTGTTGCATATGATTATTGAGCGGTCGATTAGAGTTTTCCCTGTTCTTGGGTCTTCCAAGTGCGGATATTCGCGAAGGATTTCCGCCACTTCGCCGGCGCGTTCCCCGCAGGCTGCAACTATCACGACATCTGCCTGAGCGTATCTGCTTAGGGCGTGCTGAAGGACAGTTTTTCCGGCTCCGAATGGGCCGGGAGTGCAGAATGTTCCACCTTTTGCGACTGGGAAAAAGCTGTCTATTATCCTCTGTTGTGTTATCATTGGTTCTGTGGGGAGGATTTTTTCCTTGTATGCTGTAATCGGTATTTTCACTGGCCAGCGCTGAATCATTGAAATTTCTTTTTCTTCGCCTTTCTCATTTTTAGCGCGCGCCATCAAATCTTTTATTGAATACTCGCCCTTTGGAGCGACAAATGTTATTTCCCATGTCCCTTTGAAGGAAAAAGGCATCATTATTCTATGTTGGAATATTCCTTCTGGGACTGAGCCTATGCTGTCGCCGGCCCTGAGTTTATCGCCTACTTTTGCTGTAGGAGTGAACTGCCATTTCTGGGTTGCATCGAGTGGCTCCGCATATATGCCTCTCTGAAGGAAGAAACCTGTTTTTTCAGCAAGTACATTCAACGGATTTTGGAGTCCGTCATATACCTTGGTGAGCAAGCCTGGTCCCAGTTCAACGCTGAGAAGTTCGTCTGAGAATTCTATTAATCCGCCGACTTTGAGTCCGCGGGTATCTTCGAACACCTGCAAGTCGGCCAATTCTCCCCTCACCCTTATGACTTCCGCCTTCAATTTCTTGTCGCCAAGAATTGCATAGGCGACTTCGTTTTGCGTCACATGGGTATCGAAGCGAACGGTGAGCATGTTACCGTTTATACCTGTAATTGTGCCTTTATTATTGTCAACTATCATGAAAGCTCCTGTTTTTTCAGAATATTTTCTTTAATTTTGTTTAAATTTTCAAGTCCTAATTCTCTATTCATTGAAGATGATTTTTCGAGTAATTGTAGCTTGAGTTTGTATGCTACAATGGCGTCAAAATCGAATTGATGCAGGGCGGACAGATCTTCTATTATCTTCCATCTATGGAGGTCTAGAATTTTTTCTTTTTCGAGGGGGTTTTCATTGGCAAGCGCAGTATGGGCTATTTTTTCCGCCACGGCATAGAATCCTTTCTCTTCTCTTGCTCTGTTTTCTGTAAGAGATTTTCCCTTGCCTCTGATTTTGGCGATTCTGTTTCGGAGGAAAGTTTCGTGATCGTGCCATAAAAAAGCGAGAGAATTTGACATATGCACTTTTTCGTTCCGAGGTGTTATGGAAGCGGATTTTAATTCCTCCATTTCGCTATCGGAAAGATAACTTGAACACAGGGCAAGAAATTCCTCAGATGACATTGGAGGATTTCCGCCCCATTTTAGAGAAGGAAGCGATGAAATTATGTAATATGCGTTCTTCATTCAGGTTTTAATTTTCAGGATTCCTTTAGTATTGTTGCGATTCTAGGTCCGGCGTAGGCGCATATCATATCGGACAATGCCTCATCGGAGAAATCAAGCAATACGTCCTCGCCTTTGAATCCGATTTTAAGTCCTGCGCCGAGGTCAGTGCTTGCGAATAAGTCCGGCCTTGCCTTCAGGTCCTTGGCTAATGCGCCTTTTAGCAGGTTATCCATCTGTTCCAGGTTTTTCTTTGTCAAGATGAGTTTTATATCCTCTGAATGTTTTCCGCTTTTCGCGATTTCAAGGACAATTTTTCCGATGAAATCAGGAGTCATCGCAGAAGAGACATCGTGGCGAACTATCTCTTTGACGCGTTGTGTAATCTCGTTCTGAAGGGATATGAGTATATCGCGAGCGGCCTGTTTTACCGCTTCTATAGCCCTTTTAGAAGACAATTCCGCGTCGCTTTTAGCTTTTTTTACTATGTCTTCGGCCTGTTTGCGAGCGTCTTCCACTGTTTTGGCGGCATTAGCCTTTGCATCTGAAAGTATTTTTTCTCTTTCCTTTTCAACTTTAGCTAATCCTTCAGCCTGTATTTTATTTAGCAGGCTCTGTATTTCTTCTGACATTTGAATATCTCCTTTTCAAATCAGTTGCCTAAAAAAACGGGAGTTCAAATATTAGTTGCTGTAAAAATCTTTTCAAGCAGTTTGATGCCGATTTTAAAATTTAAAAAAATCACAAAAATGTTGAGTATGCTTTAATTGTAAGAACTCTGATAGATTTAAGGAAAATTGAATAGTGCTTATTCCTGGTAAAAGTGCCGAAACGGAATCATCTTGAAAATATCTTTTTGAGTGTTAGAATTCAGGCATGAGGCAACTGTTTGACAAAATATTGGAGCTCTTGTGGGAGTTTGTGTTTTTCCTATTCTCCCTATCTTGGCTTATTATCGGTGGTCTTTGCTGGGCATTATTGAAGATTTTTTTCAGAACGTCGAGAGCAAATGAGATAAAACGATTTTTCAGACCTATAATTGAAATTATTGACGCTTTTTTCAGACACTTCCAAAGGGAGCTCAGGAGAAAACCATCTTTTAGGAAAATTGCTTCCGTCCTCTTTCTCATCCTTATTTTACTGTATTATTTCCCGCCTATAAGCTGGGGGCTTTGGGAAAGATATGAAAGAGGAGTTGCGTCATATTACGGATGGGGCTTCTACTGCAGAGCTGCCGCGTCAGGAGAAATATATTGGCCTTGGAAATACGCGGCGGCGCACAAAACCCTGCCTTTGGGGACAATAGTCAAGGTTAAGAATCTTGACAATGGAAAGACTATATACGTCAGGATTTTCGACCGAGGACCATTTGTGAAAGGCAGAATAATTGACCTCACTAAACGCGCCGGACATGACTTGGGCATAGTTGAAAATGGTCTTGCGGATGTGGAGATATACATAAAATAGGACCAGACCAACCCGTATATTTCATGGAAGATGATTGGAGGAGAATATGCCTGTTAAAACTTTATCAATCCTGCGTTTTTAGCTATCGCTATCGTAATCGCTATCGGATAATGAGTTCAATCGATTACGACTACGACTACGATTGCGATAGCGATTATGATAGCGACCTGCCCCCCGTAGTTCACGTGGCGAAGCGGGGCCTGCCCCCATATCCTGAAGGGCGACTGGGGGTACCAGACTTGTCTGCCGTGGTCCAAGTAGAGAGGAATCTCAGAATTCGAAGACTTTAACGGAAAGTTGGTCCTGAGATTGAGCCCTGACGTATACGAGAGCGAAAGATTTCTCCTCAGACAACTTGACGGTTTCGGAACGAAGGCCAGCGGAAAGGCTTATTATTCCATTTGAAGGCTTTGGCAGGTGGGCGATCATATATTTTTTTGGTAGCGTCTGCCAGCACCTGGTGTCTGCCGTATTGAAGGCATATTTGTATATGCTTGTCGCCACTACCGTACCCCATTTCGCGAATTCCCCGCCCGCTTGTTCGGCGGCCATTTGGGCGACGAACGCTCCGCCTTCTTTTATTATTGTAGATACTACCAGCCTTGTTATTATTTGCGGAAAGATTTCTTTAAATTCGCTACCGACTACGGAGTCCATATCCGACACCTCTGACGAGATGTAAGTCTTCCCCCCTGCCTCAATCTTAAGACCGTCAAAAGGTTGGGGAAATTCTTCAAGAACTGGGAATGCTATTCCTGAGTATCCTGTCGGTATCGGTGGAGGCAGTATTATCTGTACCTTTTGTTCCTTGAAAGCGGCGCTTATCCCGTTCTCAAAAATTACGAATACGATATTTTTGTCCAGGGGATAGTCCCAAGTTTTCTGCGGTTTAAGTTCTTCTGGCAAGTTTCCTGTGGCGCCGATTCTCTGAGATGCTGTGGCGAAATCCGAAGATACAAGCTTGCTGGTGGAATTAGCGGCATATAGGTTTCTAAAATCAACATTTGCGGAGTTGTAGTCATGGTCCAGAAGGTAGTTTATAGCGGACAAGTACAAGGAGAATGGGTTCACAAAATCACCGTATATCTTTTTTGCCATGCTATTGACTTCGTCGTGGGATTTTTTTATATCCGGGTTAGCCTCTAGGATTTTATCGTATTCCCCCGAACTGCTCTCGGCGTGCTTTGACATTTCAGCCTGTTTTTCTTTTATTTCTTCTTGTGATCGCCTGATTTCCGCATCAAAATATTCTTTCGCATCTTTTTGTCTCTGGTGCATTCTTCGTATTTCGACCATTGCTCCAGCTTTATCTCCTAGGGCGAGGTAACATAATGACTTGTAGGCGTTAAGCAGTATCCTGTCATACATAAATCCCTTGTATGGCAAGGCATTCTGATTGGTAAAAGCTGCTCCGGTCTCTGCGCCGGCCTCCCGCGCAGAAATCTTTGCTCTCTCGTCAAAATCCAGAACGAGCTTTTCCGCTTTTTCGAAGGACTCCAGGCTTTCTTTAAAACGTCCCATGTCGAACTTTATCTTGCCCTGTTCGAGGCGCCACATGAGTTCGTCTCCGCTGCCTTCACGTGATGAAGCATATTCATCGGCTATCCTTTCCGCTTCCTGCATGTTGCCTGCGAGGTATGCGTTCATCATCGGTTCCTTTATGCTTCTTGACGTAAATATGGAAGAACAGGAGCAGAGGAATAGGATTCCGGTTAATGAGATCAGCCTGACAGCAATTTTCTTCACAATTTGAAGCCTTTTTTTCGTTAAAATAAAGCTTTTAAAACGAAATTTTCAATTCGTGATGCAAAAGCCGATATTGGTATGACATTTAAAGAGAAAACATAAAATTAAAGGCTCATGTAAACTTAATTTGAATTAATAATGATTTAAATTATTGTGTTGCAAT
>CAZXAC010000194.1:0-5133 GCA_964638335.1 uncultured Lentisphaera sp.
CTTTCAGAAACTTCTTAAGGAGTCAGATATCATCACTGTCCACGTCCCCAAAAACAAGGAGACCTTGGGAATGATAGGGCGGGAACAGATCAACATGATGAAAGACGGAGTTATCCTTGTCAACGCCGCAAGAGGAGGAATAATCAAGGAGGATGCATTGCTTGAAGGATTGAAAAGCGGCAAGGTGGCATCGGCCGGCATTGATACTTGGATGGAAGAACCTATAGAAGACAATCAGTTTTCAGCCTTTCCAAACGTTGTGATGACCCCTCACATAGGAGCGTCGACCGAGGAGGCTCAAAAAAGAATTGCTCTCTACATCGCTGAACAGGTCCCGAGGGCGCTTGAAGGCGGAGTTGTGGACTCTCCAGTTAACATGCCTAAGATAAGAATGATAGAAGGCAATCTCATGTCATCATATGTTGTCCTCTGCGAAAAGCTGGGATCTTTCGCCCAGCAATTCATGGACTTCGAGCCGGATAATCTTGAATGTATGTACAGAGGCGACATTATAAACCACGACTGCACGCTGCTTAGACTTGCGTTCCTGAGAGGTTACCTTAGCGCGGACCACAAGTTCGTCAGTTACGTGAATGCTGATCAGAGGGCACAGAGCATAGGTATAAAAGTCAGCGATTTCAGTGATCCTTCATTCAGCGATTATGAAAATGCGGTGAAATTCACCCTTACCAACAAATCATCTTCCGCCAGTTTCAATATCGGAGGTGTAGTCTTTAGCGGACCGCATCCGAGAATCACGCTTGTGGATGGATTTACCTACGAAGTCGAACCAAACGGAACCTTTATACTAGTGAGATGCGAGGATAAAATGGGAGTGCTGTCCAAGATATCGGTGGTATTTGACAAACATCGTAAACTCATAACGAGAACAGACTTCTCCCGCAGCAAGGAACGTAAGCGAACAATGTTCATGTTCAGGATTTCTGGAAATGTTTCGGAAGATGTCATAAACGACCTAAAGAATACGGAACATATAAGAATGGTAAAAAAAATAGTCATCTGATGTAGTTCTCCTGCAATTTTAATTCATTCAGGATCCAATCAGATATTTGAGAAAAGAAAAAAAAGAGGTTTAAATGTCGATAACAATATCATCTTACGGAGCAGCCAAAGAAGTTACAGGTTCGACGCATCTTTTGCAATTCAACGGACACAAGGTGCTTATAGACTGTGGCCTCTTTCAGGGAAAAAGAATCCCGACGGAAGAAAAAAACAGACAGTTCAACTTCAACCCGCAGGAGATAGAGGCTGTCGTGCTTACCCACGGCCACTGTGACCATTCCTGCAGGCTCCCATACCTTGGAATGCTCGGCTTCGAAGGGAATATTTTTGCGACCCCCGCAACTCGCGATATCGCCGGACTTGTGATGGCAGACACCGCTCATATACTGGAAAAAGACTTTGAATGGTTGAAGAAGAAGAAGGCCAACTATCCGTATGGACCTCTTTTCAGGGTCAAGGATGTTTTAAAAACGCTCGACCAATTCATAACTATAAGTTATAGAAGGACTTTTATCGTTGCGGATTCTCTCAAGTGCACGTTTTACAATGCCGGTCATATACTTGGTTCTTCCATGCCGGTGCTTGATCTTGGCAATGACAGGAAAATCGCGTATACTGGCGACCTCGGCAGAAAGGGAACTCCAATAATACATGATCCAGAATATCTGCCCCCAGTCGACTACCTCATATGCGAGGCTACTTATGGGAATAGACTTCACGATCCCATGGAAGACGCATGCAGACAGCTTGCCACTGTCATAAAGGAGACGGTTGAGAGAGGGGGCAAGATAATAATACCGGCGTTTGCCGTGGAGAGGACGCAAGACTTGATTTACTACCTGCATTTGCTTAACGATGAACGTAAAATCCCCAAGATAGATATCTACGTTGACAGTCCGATGGCTTTTAACGCGACAAGCATATTCAGGGTACATCAAGAATGTTACGATGACAATATTCAAGAACAGTTTCTTGTTCAGAATAAAAATCCGTTTGGCTTTGAAAATCTGCATTACATAACCAATGTGGAAGAGTCAAAAAAGTTAAACGAGCACAAGGAACCGTGCATAATAATATCAAGCAGTGGAATGTGCGAAGCGGGAAGGATACTTCACCATCTCAAGAACAATATAGAGGACCCGAGGAATACTATACTGATAGTCGGTTTCATGGCGGAAGATACCCTCGGAAGAAGAATAGTAGAACGTCAGCCCGAAGTGAAAATATTTGGACAACTTTATAGACTGAACGCGAAGGTGAAAATACTTAATACCTTCAGCGCCCACGCCGATTACAACGATGTGGTGGATTTTGTTAAAAACATGGATCTGGAAAGACTTAAAAAAGTATTCCTGATACATGGTGAAGAAGATTCACTGCATGCGATGAAAGACCATCTCCTTGGCGCCGGAGTTAAAGATGTTCAGATAATGGAGGCCGAAACCGAATATCAGTTGTTCGCTTGAATTCCATATAATAAATAATATATTCCCCCCAGCTATAAAATGCGTTACAATGATTTCGGGACGGGGCATTAGCTCAGCTGGCTAGAGCACCACGCTGGCAGCGTGGGGGTCAAGGGTTCAAATCCCTTATGCTCCACCATTCTTCTTAAGGAGGCAAGTCCTAAGACAGATGCGCCTGAGTTCGATACTATTCCCCGATCTGCCTGGCTACGATGCCAAAGACTTTCATCAGAATTTCAGCGTCCGAAAGCGCTCTGTGTCTTGGCATATCATGATTTTCAATCCCAAAGTAGGCTTTAAGGTAGGTCAACCCGTATGAAGGAAGATCCGGAATGGTTTTTCTTAATAACTTTATGGAATCAATTGTGCGTCCTTCCCAAATTTCAAGCCCCTCCCTCTTAAGGCTCTCTTGAAGAAAAGCAATATCGAATATCGCATTGTGGGCTACCAACGTCGAGCCGGACGCGAAATCAATAAAACGTTTTGCGACGCTCGCAAATCTAGGCGCCCCAGACAACATTTGATTGTCTATGCCGTGCACGGATATGGCTTCTGGGGAAACTTTAACCCCAGGGTTGATGAGCGAGGAAAAACGGCTTTCTTTTCCGTTCCTCTCAACTCTGATGGCTCCGATTTCGACTATCCTGTCTTTCGACGGAGACATTCCCGTCGTTTCTATGTCGAAAAATGTAAAAGGTCCTTTATCTAGCCAATCCATATTTCCCCAAATTCTATGTTGTGATATAAGTCCGGGTTTGACTTTTTAACTTTTAGGAGAATTGTTTGACGCTGAAAATATTATCTTTGAAAACAATAACTCAAATATAAATAACTTCAAAAGGAGTTGGCTAAAAAGCGTATATGAGAACATTTCTTGGAATAGGTCTTGGTCCGATACAGACAGGAATTTTCCTTCTTGGCGGCCAGAAAAACTTTGATAGGATGGTTGTCGCCGACGTTGACGCTGAACTTGTCGAGAAAGTAAGGCGGGCAAAAGGTGTAATCAGTATTAATATCGCCGAAAAAAATCGAGTTGTCGCGAAGAAAATAGACGGGCTGGAAATTTTTAATCCCGCCGAGCCATCCGACATCGAAAAACTCGTGAAGGCAGCCTCGGAGGCGGATGAAATCTGCACGGCTCTCCCGAGCGTTAAATTTTTTGATAAAATCGCTCCTTGGCTGAAAAAAGGTTTTGCTCTTCAGCCCGAGCGGCAAAGATTGGTATACACTGCGGAAAACCATAACCATGCGGCAGAAATCCTTTCTGAAAAAATTGGAAGCTCTGACGCTAAAATATTTTTTCTGAATACTGTCATAGGGAAAATGAGCGGAATTGTCCCAGCAGGCGAGTGCGAAAGCAGAAAACTTGAAAAGTTGACCCCCGACTGCTCAAAAGGACATCTTGTAGAGGAATTCAATAAAATACTAATATCGGAATGTCCTGGAATTGAAAACAGAAAAGTCGCCGGACTCACGGTGAAAAAGAATTTGCTCCCCTTCGAAGAGGCCAAATTATATGGCCACAATGCTGTGCATTTCCTGCTTGGAATTCACGCATCTGAGAAAGGTCTCTCATACATGCAGGAGCTTTCGAAGCATCCAGCAATAATGGCAGATGCTAGAAAAGCCTTTATAGATGAGTCTGGTAGGGCGCTTTTGAAAAAATGGAGAAGGGAGGAAGATTTCTTCAACTTAGACAGCTTCAGGGAATATGCCGATGATCTGCTCGAGAGAATGCTGAATCCTTTCCTTATGGACTCAGTGGAAAGGGTCTGCCGCGATTTGGAGCGGAAATTAAGCTGGGACGACAGGTCCGTAGGAACAATCAGGCTGGCCGTCTCCCAAAATATTCCATGCCCGTGTTTCGCGAAAGCCGCGCGTATTGCGGCTGAAAAACTCGCCGTCTCAAAAGATTCTTGCGAAATTCGCAAAAAGCTGTCTTCAATATGGCACGACGTTGATGATATTGAAAAAGAGAAAATTCTAAAACTCATCTGCTGACGAGGACTATTGTTTTTGATATTCTCCGCTGAGGTGATTGTGATGCTGAAATACAAAGCGGCTCCGATGGGAGGCAGTATAAGCTTGGTGACGTATTTTGTTTTCATGCTAGTATTGGCGGCATTCCTTGGAATGATACTTATCAAAGGGTTGTTATTTGTCGTTTTTTTACTTACTATTATAATGTTCTGGACTTATTTTTGCTGGACACCGGTGGAATATGGAGTGGACGGCGGAGAATTGACAATATTTTACAGATTCGGAAAGAAAACTTTCAATACGTTTGGCGGACCATTCAAACCTGATAGATTGCCGAAATTCTGCATAAAGATTTGGGCAAATGGAGGTCTTTTCGCCGGTGCTGGACTGTTTTGGGGAACTGGTATCGGACTTTTTCGCGCATACGTCACTACTACAGCTGTCGAAAAAATAATTGCTTTCAAAGATTCACGAGGGGTAATATTTATAAGCCCGCATGAGCCTGATAAAATCATCGAAGAGCTCAGATAACATGAATTGAATTGGACCGAACAGAGCTGGCCTATCTCAACGCGTTTCCAATGATGATCCCTTGCCAATCCGGGGGATTTATACTGAGTTGCGTTCAAAGAGATAGTAAACCCCGCTAGGCGGGGTAAAGATT
>CAZXAC010000195.1:0-4976 GCA_964638335.1 uncultured Lentisphaera sp.
TAGGATTTTCCTTGGCTGAGGGGTTGGCCGCGGCAGGAGCAACTGTCACGGCGCTTGCAAGATCAGACAAGCCGGAAAATGCGTTTAAAGGGGACGTCGATTATGTAAAATGCGATGTTACAAATCCAAAAATGTTTTCGAATTTGTGCAAATCTGTATGGAAAAAAGAAAAACATATAGATATCCTTGTGAACTGCGCCGGAATATCGCTTCCACTGGATGAGGAAAACATGAACATTTCGAATTTCGACAAGACCATTGAAGTCAATCTCAGGTCTGTTTATCTCTGCTCAAAAACAGTAAACAAATACATGACTAAGGCCGGAGGGGGATCGATTATAAATATAACCAGTCTCGGGAGCATAATGGGTTTCCCTGATAATCCAGCATATGTCGCCAGCAAGGGAGCTGTCAGGATGCTCACAAAATCCTTAGCTTTGGATTGGGCCAAATCGAATGTAAGGGTGAACAACATAGTTCCCGGCTACATACTTACCGGCATGACTAGGAAAAGCCATCAGGACAAATCAAAATCTGAAAGCCGAATGCAACGGATGATGATCAAGAGATGGGGCACTCCGGAGGACCTGATAGGGGCCTGCATATTTTTGTCATCAGCGGCATCAGAATACATCACCGGACAAGATATAATAGTGGACGGCGGATGGACGGCAAAGGGGCTGTAAAATTAAAACAGAAAAGACGGAATTTGACTTGAAGAAAATAGATGTATCAACTTATGATGATCCGTTTTTAGATTTCATTCCAGCAGAATGTTCAATAACCGTATTTGACCTGGAATTTACGGCATGGGAAGGTAGTCATGAAAGGGGCTGGAGCGAACAATGGGAATACAGGGAGATAATCCAGTTGGGTGCAGCAAATTACAAACTTACATCCACTTCCTTTGACTTGATCGGTACAATCGAAATCTTCGTAAAGCCATCAAAAAACAAGAAACTTTCGGAATACATAACAAAGTTGACCGGAATAAACGATAAGATTCTTGAGAAAAATGGAATTACATTTCAGGAAGCGCTTGAAAAATTTACGAGTTTTACCCTTGGGAGCAAAATCATAATATCAAATGGTCTGGATGGAATGGTCCTCAGGGAAAATTGCATATTGAATGGGCTCTCATATCCTTTTGAAAAAGGCAGGGTTGTAAACGTAAGACCCCTCTTATCAAAAACAACCGGAATAGAATATAAAAAGCTGGTCAGCAGCGAATTGCCGTCGCTTTTGGGAATGAGGCCACCGGATTCCAAGCACTCGGCGCTGTCGGATGCGAAGTCGGTAGGAATTGCATTAAAAAAATTAAGAGACTCGAATCTAATCTAAGAGAGACCGCAGCATGTCTAAAATACTTCTATTGCATCCGAACAAATGGGGACGTGGGATAACATCAATATGGATAGCTAGCCATGCCGGAGTATTGCGCAGAAAAGGTCATGAAGTATTGCTGTTCGATTGCACTTTCTATGAAGATTGGACCGAAAATGAAAATAAGTTGAACACGATAAACCAGCAATATAGAAAAACAGATTATGAAAAACATATAAAATGGAATAAAAACAAAGTACGGAACGACCTGATTTCTTGCATTAAGAAGTTCAACCCTGAAATAATCTTCTTTTCCGCCATAAGTTCACACATACACGGAGAAGGTGAATATGTAAGCATTCAATATGCCTACAATCTCCTCAACGGCATTAAAAAGGATGCGCTATTGGTAGCTGGAGGCTTACAAGCAACCGCGGATCCGGAAGGCACTCTCAATAGGTTTCCGAATATTGATCTTCTTATAAGGGGGGAGAGCGAACTCGTACTGGCCGATATAGCAGACAGCTTTAATAAGAAATTTGATCCGTCGAAGATAAAGGGTGTCTGTTTTAAAAAGGATGGCATGTTCACATTTACGGGGTGCCAAGCGATCATATCGGCCATGGACAACATTTCCCCTTATGATTACTCCATATTCGACAAACAGGTGTTCCTTAGACCATACAACGGCAAGCTCCTGAACGCAGTGGACTACGAACTGTCCAGAGGATGCCCTTTCAGCTGCGGATACTGTGTAGAAACAGTGATACAGAAATATTATGGATTCATTTCCTGCAACCAGAGAGGATGCATAAAAAATTTCAGGAGTTATCTGAGAAGCAAAAGCGCGAAAATGGCATTTGACGAGCTCAAGACACTGCATGATTGTTACGGTGTAACACTGATAAGGAGTCAAGACACTAATTTCCTTACAATATCCCCTCCAGTCCTGGAAGGGCTAGCAAAACTTTTTGATGATAATGACCTTCCTGTTATTTTTTATATAGAGACAAGGCCGGAGGGGATAAATGAAAGAAATATCGCCCTTTTGAAAAGACTTCATGTTGATGGGATAGGAATGGGAATAGAGTTGTCATCGGAAGATTTTAGGGAGAACAGGTTGAACAGATATTCGGATCAGGGCAGAATAATAAATGCTTTTAATATACTTAAAAGAAATAAGATCAAGAGAACGGCATACAATGTTATCGGATTCCCGCTCCAAGATGAAAAATCAATAATAGATACCATAAAATTCAACCGACTTTTGGAGCCTGATAATGTGACGGTTGCATTTTATTCTCCATATTTGGGAACTAAACAACAAAAGGAAGGATCCCAAAAAAAATATTTTTTGGATTACGAATTCAATCTTGACGCACAACTTAGAACAATGACTAGGCACTCCAAAGTTTCCAGCGAAGTACTTAAATATTACAAAAGAAATTTCGCAAGACTTGTAAGATCAGACGAGAAATTAAAACCATTGGGATAAAATCATATGAGACAGAACTCAAAACCGTTGAAGATATTTCATTTGGCAAATATAAACAGCACCAACGTTGGCAACGGTGCGTTGATGTTTGGCGCAGAAAACGTAATCCGGGAGGATTTCAAAAAGGAAATCGTCTTTCATCATGAACCATGGGATGAATACATATTCAATCGCAAGAGTTTCGACATTGATTTCGTGGAGCGGGTAAATCGGGAATCGGACGCCCTTCTAATATGCGGAGTGATAGCAATAAACACTCGACCTTATCTCAACCACACTGGAATGAATTTTAACCTGCCCTTGGAACTATGGGGAAAGCTAAAAGTTCCCATAGTATTTTATGGGATTTCATACAGGATATGGCCGTGGCAGTATATCCACCATAAGGAAAAGATATATAATACTATCAAGCATGCGATAGAAAACAAAAACGTTTTATTTGGAGTGAGAGACGATGGGACAAAGGAATGGATTGAAGAGAACATAGGCATAAAATCAGATAAAATATTGAAGGTTCCGGATCCCGCCCTTTTCATAAAAACTGAACCTTATGAGCATAAACAAATCGAAAAAGGCCGCGTAAACGTAATACTCTCGTTGAATAATGAAGATGAATGGAACCGCTATGGAGGGACGTTACAAAAAATTTTAATGAGGCTTTCTTCCAAGATAATTCAAGAGAGAAGCTTTTTGGCCTTTTGGAATGGAATTTTCCCTAATATCACAAAGAGAAAGAGGAAAATGCTAGCCAACATAGCCAATGCGATGGAAGATTTAAACAAAAAGTACAACGTAAATATAATATTATGCCCTCATTATTTTCATGACTTCAAAATAATGGCTGAATTCGTGGAATTTCTGCCTGTCTCAATGCCACATCAGAACGTTCTATCAACGGGCATTTACAGGGTCTCAAATTCAATGTCCTTCTATGACATATATGCAAAAGCGGACGTATCGATAAGCATGCGAGTACACTCCATGTCTCCTTCGATAGCAGTCGAAACTCCAGTCATCGTATTGAGCACCCAAAAAAGGCTTTCAAGATTCATGTCGGAATTCAAGCTTGAGGAATTCTGCTTGGATGCCTTCGATGCGAATCTCGCATCAAAAATAAAGGAAAGATTCGAATATTGCATCAGTCACAGGGAAGAGGTATTGCAGAAATTGCGCAAAGCAAAACGAAAAGCTCGAGAAGATATAAGGGAATACAACATAAAATTTATTGAACTCCTCAAAAACAGCGGGGCAGATGTTTAAAGAAAAGAAAAATGTGATGTTGGCAGTGGATAATCCCTATAGGGAACTTAGGGGAATATATTCCGTAAAAATGCGCTTGGCTGAACTTGGAATAAGCTCTTTCATCGCACCAATAGACCATATATTCTTCTACTACAACCTTTTCACCCCCGAAATAGTAGTATTGCCAAACGTATGCGGTAACAGCCTAAAGATTTTCGTTGAACAAGCCCAAAGAAAATCTAAAATATGCTTTCTACCCAGCGAACATTGCTTTGGAAAACCTGACAGGGTGATCGCGCTTTTCACTGGTAAGGGCGTGGACATGAATATGCCTTCCGCCATAGAAGGAGTAGACATGGCGTTCATGCCGGGCCATAAACATTATGAGGTCATAAGAGACGCCAATGTCCTCCCAGAAAATAAAATGCTTACAACAGGAACCCTTAATTCAGATCAACGGTTCTTCCAATACGCTCCTAAAAGGACAAAGGGGCTGGAAATCGGAATAGCGACATGCCACAAGACGGTCATGTATGGTGTTCCAGAAGCCAGCTTATCCATTATTAACTGCATGGATATTTACAGAAGAGAATCGGGGGAAGGCTGGCAGGAATGGACTTGGCGTATCGACGCGATGGCACTTGACTCCGTTGACGTTTTGATAATCACTGAGATAGTGGAAAAATTATCAGATAAAGGGCTGAAAATAAATATTCGCCCCCACCCACACGAAAACATAAAAATATGGGAACCGTATATTAATAACTGCAAAAAGAACGTCAGACTTAACAGAGACGTGAGGTTGGACGAATGGCTGGATAAGATATTTGTTTCAATTTGCACTTTTAGCACGACGGGCCTAGACAGTATTGCGCGCGGAGTCCCTGCGATAAGTGTTCAGAAAATGATCCCCCAT
>CAZXAC010000196.1:0-4955 GCA_964638335.1 uncultured Lentisphaera sp.
TGAGACAATTGCAAAATTGCCGCCGGAACGCCGGTCCTACTTGTCACGTCATCTTGTCCGGCGTAGCCGAAGGCGAAGGCGGATGACCGGCCTCAGAGCCAGCCATTGGCTGGCGATCCTTTTAAAAGGCAATTATGCAATCGGCTCATCATATATTAACGCAAACACAGTCAATTTTATTTTTTATTTACTGACTCTTTTTTTGGGTTCGCAAGCAAGGAATTTATCACCTTAAGAGATACACAAGTTTGAGTTTTCCCATTATAAAAAAGAGCTTGCAAGGCTTTTCTCGCTATTTCATCTTTGTCCGAAAACATGTTCACCGCCGCGATATCGTCATATACGCGATTTTGCTCGTTCTTTCCAATACGTATCACAAACAGATCTTCAGGACACCTTATGCGGTGTTCCAGCACATAACGACTTAGACCTAAAAATGCTACCTCAGCTATCAAGACGCAGTCCACAGACAAATTTTTCAGTTTGGACATCCCCATGTATCCATCTTCGTTGTATTCCCAAACAGCGCCCTTGTATTCTATGAGACCATCTTTTACAGCAAGTTGGACAGAATCAATGATTTCGCTGGTAATCTGTTTGGCACTCGGATTCAAGATGACCCCAAGTTGGCGATGACCAGCGGCGGATGCTATCTTGAGTCCCTCAAATACAGCCTCTGAAACTTTTGAACGCACACATGGGATGTCGTCGGGCAGATCATAATTGCCAACAACAACGTAACGAATGCCATTTTTCCTGCGAACCTTGTCCATAAACGATTTTTCAAGATCTCCGGTTATTATCAATCCATCGCCCGGTTCAGGACTAAACCAATTGGAGAAATCGTCCAAGTCAACAACACAACGATAGACCGTCCTCATCCCAAGTTTCGATGCCTGAAGCTGCACCGCTGTCAAAATACTGTGGTAAAAAGGGTATTCGATGTAATTCCCAACAATGCAAAACCATAGATTGCCCGTAGCAATACTTTCACGCTTGTCAGATTTAGCTCCAACGTAAATCCCGCTTGCCGGACGAAGCGTAAGCAATCCGTCCTTGACCAACAATGATATAGCTGACCGGATTGTCTGAATGTCAACAATATATTTTTTTCTCAACTCACGTAATGAAAAGAAACGTTCACCCCTATTGTATTTGCCCAAAACCAGTTCCTTTTTCAACTGGAGATATATCTGGTAATACTTGGAGTTCTGAGAATCTGCCTTGATTTCCTCAGGAATGATAAAACTTCCCGAATTCAAGCCAATTAAAGATGCGGAATTTTTAAAATCTGTTTGGTTCATGCCAAACAGTTTAGCTCCCTTTCAAATTTTGTCAAAGAAAAAATCAAAAAAAACGCTTTTTTTTTATTTTCAGAGGGACATCAATTGTTCGCACTGATAATACTGAATTGCGTTCAAAGAGATAGGAAAGAAAAGAGTATCTCTCAAATTCAACCAGACGATCGTTTAAATTATTTGGCAACCGATATATCAAGAGATACGCTGCTTAATGCTTCGCCATTCCAAAACAGCGCGCTTAGGGCCTTTCTGGCGATCTCTGACTTGTCTGAGTACAAATTCACCGCGGCGACATCATCATAAGCCGTATTGATGCTGTTTTTTCCTAGACGAATCACGAAGAGATCTTCTGGACATTTTATTCCGTGTTCAAACACGTAGCGGCTTAATCCAAAAAAAGGAACTTCAGGCACAAGTATGCTGTCAATTTTTAGGTTCTTCAGTTTTTCCATACCCAAATAACCGTCTTCAGAAACATCAAAAGCTCCGCCAACGTATTTAATAAGTCCATCCTTATCGCAACGTTTTACGGTATCCATTATTTGCCGCATCACAACTTTTCCAACGGGATTGATGATAATTCCAAATCGGTAATGCCCTGCGGCGTAAGAAAGCTTCAAGCTTTCTAAAACCGCTTCAGAAACCTTGGAAGCGACACAAGGAACGCCCTTCGGAAGATCATAGTTACCAACCACCACATAGCGCAAATCTTTTACTTTGCGAATCTCCTTCAAAAAAGAATTATCAATCTCTCCAGATAAAATAAGCCCATCGCCCGGTTCAGGGTAAAACCAGCGGGAAAATTCATCCAAGCCAGAAACGCTCCGATAAACGGTCTTCATCCCGAACTGTGAGGTCTGAGACTGCACTTCCATCAAAATACTGTGATAGAAAGGATATTTGATATCGCTTTCAACGACACAAAACCACACGGTACCGGCGTCCGTTCTAGGGCAGTTATTCGCATTATTGCTAACATAAATCCCGCTTGCCGGACGAAGCGTGAGCAATCCATCCTTGACCAACAATGATATAGCCGACCGGATTGTCTGCATGTCCACACGATACACTTCCTTCAAGTTTCGAAGAGAGAAAAAACGGGAACCTTTCTCATGCTTTCCAAACATCAGTTCTTTCCTGAGCTGAAGGTATATCTGATAATATTTGGAAAATGGGGAGCCTTCCCTAATTTCTCCCGGAACAATAAAGGAATTCATTTTCAATTGATTGGATCCTAATTTATTTCTTTGAATATCTTATACCGAGACGCATACAGAAAACTTCCAAATCTGAATATTTCATAATCTTTACCCGCCCTAGCGGGCTGGCATATCTTTGAACGCAATTTGATGTTACTAACAAGCCACATCCTAATATCTGATCTCAATTTTTCAAATGCGTTTCAAGAATGAGCTTATAACGCTCCTTACTTCAGGCACGATGATTCTCTTGTCCTTCGAAACTTCTCCGGAACCATCAGTCCATATCCCATGATTTGTCCTTTTGCCTGGAAAAATAAACAGTTCAGCTTCTGCATTCACTTTCGCGTATGCGTCTATCATGAAACGCGACTGTTCGGGCAGTACAAGCTTGTCGTTGGTTGAATGGATACACAAAAGCCGCGGAACTCCAGATTTGACATAGGTCACCGGAGAAGCGGCCATAAGCTTTTCATCCGTAACAGCTCCTCCTAAAAATTTCCCCCAGAATTCAGGCTTTTTATCCCATTTATCCTTCTGCATTATCAGATTAGAAGGGCCGGCTATCGAGATAATGGCACGCACTTTTTCAGGAGGCAAATTAAGGCCGGTCCAAAGGGCAAGATGCCCTCCCGCAGAAGCACCCAGGATCAGAATGCGTGACCGATCCAGTTCCTTCATGGCCGGATGCCCGGCTGAAAGCAGGAACTCGGTAGACCTTAAACAATCATCGCCACAGGCCGGCCAGGGAGCGTCATTCAACAAACGGTAATTGACACTGAACGCGGCATAACCACATTCGGTCAGCAAAAGCGAAAACGGAGTGATGGTTGTCTTGTCCATCGCAGTCCAACCACCCCCGTGAATGACAATTGCAACAGGCGCACCTAATGGATTTTCAGGAAGGAAGAGATCGCCTTCTCCTCTGAAGCCATGTTCCGGCGCAATTTTAATGGAATCAATTCTTGTCATACATCAACCAAGTCTTTATTTCCAGTCATCGGTGCGGAACGGCGATGCAGGGATACCAGCACCGTTGAAAAGATTGCATACCGGGTTATTCGCCCAAGCGTAACGGACGGCCTTGGGCTCCTTGACCTCGGGACTTGAAACAACGACCTTGTCCCCATCAATCCTGGCATTTGCCTTGTACCAAATCTTGTCTGCCCCGGCTATCGCAAATCCCTTCAGTTCACCATCCTTGGACACAAGTCCGCCGTCGGTGTGTTTGAATGAGCAGACAATCTCGGAGCCTTTGATCTCATGTCCGGCCGGCAAAGGTCCGGAAAAAGCACAGTTTTGTCCGTAAACTTTCGCGAGCGCCCACATCGCAAGCCGTTTGCCTACTTCCTGCTTGTTTTTGGGATGGATATCTTCTGCTTCACCCACATCAATCGTGATGGCCATTCCGGTGTTCGGTACAGAGAGGGCCTTTAGCATGCATTCTCTGATGTTTGGCCAGGGACCCTCTTCCACAGGTTTTTCCTGTACTTTTTTATATCCGGGCAGTTGAACCCAAGCGAAGGGAAAGTCACCCTGATTCCAGCGCGTGCGCCAGTCCTTTATCATCAAAGGAAGGGTCAAGTCGTAAATTACTTCTAAGTTTTTTGCATTTGCCTCCCCCTGATACCATATTGCACCCTTGATGGAATAAGGTATAAGCGGGGCAATCTTGGAGTTGAAGAGGTTTGCCGGACGACTACCGCTTGTAACAGGAGATTCAGGTTTTTTGGGACGATCGGATTTCTTTTCTGGCTTGCCCTCTTTAGCCAGAGCTTCCTTGTATTTTGCGAGCTTCTCTTCGTAAGCGGCATTCGCCTTTTCCTGATCCCATTCCGAAATTCTCTTTTCCCAAGTTTCGAAAAGCGGTTTAAGCTCAGGAACATCCTTCTGCGCCTCCAAACTGGTCCATGCTTCGATCGGCGTACCACCCACCGAAGAATTGATCAGCCCGATCGGTTGATTGATCTTCCGAAACAATTCACGTCCAAAAAAATAAGCTGTGGCGGAGAACTTGTCCACTGTATCAGGACTGCAGACCTTCCATGAACCATTACATTTTTCCTGAATGGAAGGATTGGGATTTGACGATTCTTCAAACATTCGTATTTTCGGATAATTTGCGGCCTCCTTCTCCAATTCGAAATCTTTGGATTTTTTTACCTTCATGGCCATGTTGGACTGTCCGGAACAGAGCCAGACTTCACCTGTCAACACATCATTTATGGTGATAGTATTTTTACCTTTGACGGTAAGTGAAGTGGCTTGATCGGATTTAAGTTTGTCCAGCTTTATCATCCATTTGCCGTCCGCATCAGCGGTGGCAGCCTTGCTTTGATCTCCGATACTCACAGTTACCTGTTCACCGGGTTCGGCCCAGCCCCAGACCGGAACCGATGTTTCGGCCTGCAAGACCATGTGATCGGAGAAAATCGCAGGCAAGGATACATCTGCC
>CAZXAC010000197.1:0-4954 GCA_964638335.1 uncultured Lentisphaera sp.
TGGATGATTGGATATGCAATAGGTGCCCCGCGGACTGTTTTCCCTTCTTTCGACTCGCCGATTCCCAGGATATGATAGCGGTTATTTTCAGAACGGAATATCCTTCCTGGTGCCAGCTTGCTCTGCCACTTCTGGACACGTGTCCAGTGTTTGTTCCAAAAATCGGGATCCATCATTTTGGGACGTCCTGAGTTCGAGATCCATACGGCAAGATTCGGGCTGAACTTTTCGATTGTATCTGGGGGATCTATATATGAAGTGTAGGCGCCGCAGGAAACGATCTTGTCCGGATGCGTCTTGTAGAGTTCCGTCGCTACCCGGTTTGCAAAACCCCAGACCAGCTCCGAAGGCGTCTTACCCCGGCACTTCTCGCAATCACAAGGTTTTAATCCATCTCCGGGCCAGATATCGGCAAGATTCAATTTCAAATCTTCGAAAACGAATTTTATATATTTTACTGCTTCCTTTTCAAGTCCTTCAGAGCTGAAACAAGCCGAACCGTGCCCCTTATGCTCGAAGTCCCGCTTGCCACCGATGATCGCGTAAAAATCGGGATGGTTCTTCTTGCATTCTTCGCTTGCATGCACGATAACAAGACCGTGTACCCACTGAATTGGACCGGCCACCTGATCCATAGAGTTCATGCCGATCCGTCTTGCCCAGAGCATGTCGTCCAGGCTAAATTCAGGGTATGAATACCAATTCCAATTCCTGAACGCATAGTCGGGAACACTCGTTTTGTTGACTTCCTTGAGGGGTATCGAAGCCATCTTTGGGATAATTTCGTTTTCTTCACCAGCCATGTAGAGACGAACACCGAGTTCCCTCAGGAAATCATGCGCCGCGTTGAGCGAGCCGTTTTCGTCCTGCTCATAAAATCCTTTAATTGTGTTTCCTCCAGTCTTCCAAAGTGCAGCGGTCCCTTCTCCATAACGGCTATCCATTGCCTTGTCGAAATCTTTGGGGTTCCAATAACTCTTGGCAGCGGCCAAAAACGGGTAGGCCCATGCCGCATCGGTCTTGCTTTCGATCAACTTTTTCCATGCAGCAATGGCTTTTTCACGATCCGAACGGGCTGTCGGCCAGGGCTGGAGAGGTGGCACGAAATCACGGTCGTCACCGACCAATGCAAGCCAGCCATTGCCGGAAGCTACCCGGAACGAACCGTATTTCAAATCGTCGGTCTTCACACCCAACTTTTCAGTTTCAGGACTTTTTCCGACGTAAATCTTGACTGGCACCAACGAATCCGGGGTCGTAACTATTGGCAAACGAGCCCCGCTGATTTTCTGGATGAAGTGCTGCAATTCCAATGCCGCCAAAGTAGCCATTCTCGGACGATTTTCCGCCGCAATCACGATTTGCGCGTTAGCTCGACCGTCCTTCACAATGAACTGTTCTCCTGCGAAACTCGCAACGGACAGCAACGACAAGATTAGAAACGACAGCAACTTCCTCATTGATCCACCTCTTTATGTCTTTAAAATTTAAAATCTCATTTCTTTGTCAACGTAAAGGCATGCGTTTTTATTTCATTTATATAATAAATTATTCTATTATTTTATAACTATAACAGTGATTACTAAGATTATATTGCTGTAGATATAATTTTCAAGGCAAAATGATATAATTTGATAATAAAATGATATAATTTGATAATAAAATGAAAGTCGGTATAATATCGAAGATTTGATTTACGGCTTCTAAATCAAATTTTAAAATTGGATCTTGGATGTTCAAAATTGAACGTTCAATAAATATTGCTACCTTAATCCGATAGAGCTCATTTTTGAATTACGCTAGCTACAGCGATTATAAAAACAGGAGAAGGATTTGAAAATGTCAGGATTTCCTACAAACGGCAAAGAGATATATCAACTACGGATTGTGAATTTAAATGCAGAAGGTCGCGCCATTGTTGCCGCCGCCTACGATGGAAGCATATTGGCATACGATGTAAACGGAAAAATTCTCTGGCAAAAACAAAGCTCCGACGCATTTCCTTATGATCTTGCGGTTTCAGATATTGACAATGACGGATTTGATGAAATACTCGTGGCTTATTCTGACGGTACCCTTCATGCCCTGGATCAGGATGGTAAACAGCTTTGGCATTATGAATCTGGAGAACCAGAGAAGACACCTCCATTGTATCAGGTAGCCGTGGTTAAGGACAAGAACGTAACAACTATTTTTACAGGAGGAATATCACAGAAGCTTTTTGCGATTTCCGCAAAAGGGGAATTCCTCAGGTCCATCAGCTTCCCTCATCCTATACGTCACATACGTTCTGGCCGTTTTATCGCAAAGGATTCGGATGCTCTCGCCGTAATGACGACTTCAAGCGGACTGAACGGGAATGTTTCGCTATTCATAATAGATCCTAACGGGATGGAGATAAAATGGAAGATATCAGATATTTGCAAGGGTGACATTCGCTTCCGTCGCTGTTTCAGTGTGATCGCAATAGATTTGGATTCTGATGGCTACGATGAGATCGCCTTTTCACATAATTGGGACAACAAGGGGAAGATCAGTATTTATTCCAGGAATGGTGAATGCCTGTCGGAAAAGATGGACGACAGAATCTCCAACATACAATATCGGATGAATCTTCTTTGCGGGGCCCAATTGCCCGGAAATAAGGAGCCTTTTATTCTCGGATTCTACGGGAATGAAATTATCAAATATGAAAAGGACGGCTCTATCCGTGATTGTATATCCGGAAAATATTCCCACTCGTGCGGGACTTTTGATTCGACGAGTGGAATATGCTATCTCGGCAGTGATATTTCTGGTGGCGATGGCATATACGCCGTTGACATGAATGATGAAAGCTGGAGAGAAAAATACCGGAACATACGCCCTGTTGGAACCCTGTCCGAATTGGAACGAAACTTGGAAAAGTTTTACGGACAGCTCTCCGAATTCACTCCTCCTGATTATCAGCCCGTTCCCCGCAGAATCAACTTTACCGTAGATGAAAGATTCTCAAAGTCATTTGGAACTTATAAGAACATACAATTACTCCCGTGTATGCGATACAATGAAAAGCATGAAAAGCGGGACGAGATTTGGAACCAGCATCTTGATAATCGCTACAAATACGATATGGCAGCTGATGAAATAATAGATTCGGAACGCCGTTTGGAGAAAGCAGGGATACGCCATACGATCAGAATTAATCATGCATCGGCGACCTACGTGAGCCCGAAAACACTGGAAAGAATACTTGAGGCGGCACCAAACACCTTCTATGCTTTTGAATTCGCTGAAATGGTACAATTGACCGATGATATAAGGGATGTGGTGACACTCATCATTCTTCCACTTGCTGAATCCTGTCTCAGACATGGCAAGCACATCATCCTACAGAATAAAAGCTCATTCTGGACTTCAAATTGTTACGCAGATTTCTGGAAAAAAGTACTGATGGATAAAAAATATCACAGTGTGTTTATTCCGTCGATTGAGGAAACAAACGCCGCCACACAGGAACTGAGCATTGCTGGACGAATCGGACTTTGGAAAGCTG
Source organism: uncultured Lentisphaera sp. (assembly GCA_964638335.1). GTDB lineage: Bacteria > Verrucomicrobiota > Lentisphaeria > Victivallales > GWF2-50-93 > DYMC01. The sequence goes on from CAZXAC010000197.1 coordinate 3,536, forward strand.
GAATTTTCGATACGCTGTCTTCAGTCCGGTTCAACTTGGACGATCCCTGCTATGACCGCATGTGGGAATGGTCAACCCAGCAGAACTACTGTAATTTCCTGAGACAAGCTGCATTCAACGCGGCTCTCGGCATTGATCATTTTGACATAGCATATTCCCAAGGTGGGAATTTCCTTAATACTACATCTCCGAACCAAAGGCAATATTTGGATGCTGAATTCGTGTCCAGAATGCTTCCGGTATTCATGCTCCTTGATAGCGGAGTCATTCATGTTCCGGATAAGAATGATTTGCTCAGTGTCACGGATTTTGCTCTTGGCTTGCAATCTCCGCTTTCTGCAGAATACATGACCCACGCGGGCAAGCTGAATCGTTTTGATTTCACAGAAAGCGAACACAATCCGATGGTCATAGACCGTTGTGACTGTTACTGGAGGGGCGCGCCGGTACTGCCTCACGATTTTACTTATTACGCCATGAACTCGCGACGCAGGATGTTGAATTTTCTGCCAGTTACGCCATATGGGATGGTTCCTATCATGCCGGCAGAAGCTGATCTTGAAAAGGCGGGAATTTCAGATCTCATTCGAACGGATGGAAAATCTTTCATTGATGAGAAAGGGGTACCTCGCGATCCAAAATCCTACAAGCCGCTTGTGATTGAACATCTCAAGAAAGCGCAGAAAAAACTTCCAATTCTAGTCGAAGGTGATGTGGCGTGGACTGTTGTCAGACTGGATCCGACACATATCCGTGTCACTCTAGTGGATCCGGGTTATATAACTCCTGCCGATCGTAATGCGACCGTCTATCTTCAAAACATTTCAGGCATATCCTGCCGAGATATACTATCCAAAGAGAAATTACCGATAGAAGATGGCAGAATAAAAGTGCACGTGCCAATGGGTACTATAAGAGTCATTGATGTGACTCATTGAAAATAGCAATTAGATTCCGCAGGAAAAATATTTTTTACTTCGCATATGGCATCAACATCCCACCCATACCGGAGTTGAAACAGCCAGATGACCGTCCTTCTGTACAATCCTGCAATGATAGAAGGCTGGCTCGGAACACTTATCGCTAAAGACTGCTTTAGCGGTGTCTCCATTGATTGAAGTCACTCTATGTAAAAGTTCGGCATTCTTAAGAATCTGAATTTCACGGATTTTGTCTGTTCCGAAAGAGCTTACCTCAATAATGCGTTTTTCGCACAAGCCCAGTTCAGAGCCCATAGGCGAACCGTTGACTTTGAACATTAGCGAAATCCTAGCACCAGTGAGAGCATATGTCCTTCTTTTCATGAAGGCGTCGAAAATGGATCTGCGAGTGAGGTCTTCAGCCCAAACAGCGCAAAGACCTCCGAAATATGGACGGACATCATCACATGAGCCGCAAGGTCTTGCAGTATGTGTGTCC
>CAZXAC010000198.1:0-4950 GCA_964638335.1 uncultured Lentisphaera sp.
GAAATCGGACTGCATCTTGCGTCCTGCGACCTCGACCCAGATTCCAAGAGGAAGGGCTTCTCCCTCTTTGACCTTGTCGATGTCGGGGCCGATGATCTCAATCTCTCCGTCGTTGATGCTTTCAAGATTTACTGAAGTGACAAACTCAAATGCGGGGGTCTTGTTTCCGCCGAATTCGACGTGCACATCGGCTTTGCGTATACGTTCTCCTTCGAAGGCTGCGCCGTAGGGTACAGGGATAGGCACTTTTGTAATCTTAACCTTGCATCCCCTGACTTCCAGCGCTTTTTCAACCATACTTTCGTATGGTACATTGGACACGACGTGTTCATAGGTACATACTCCAGTGGGCAGGATCTCTGGTATGCCAGTGTCGGCGATGACAGGGAATCCGTAATTGATAGCTCCTGCAGCGGCCGCATATTTGTCGGCTGTGACTTCGCCGAATGCCAGAACGAAAGCAAATACTCGATCCTTGTTGTAATTGAGGTTTGCTCTGAAGTCGCCGGCCTTGACACCACCAAAGGAAAGAGCTGCACGGTTCGCAAATCCGAGAGCGTAGATAAGAGCTGAAACATCTTTCCCAAACGGAACCAAGCGTGTCTCCCAGCCTAGCTGTACTCCTTCCTCCGCGAGCTGTTCTGCGAACTGTTTTCCATTTGTGGATCCAGCCATGAACACGTAGAGATTTTTCTCCTGCAGTTCCTTTGCAATCTTCACTGCAATTTTGTTGGTTGGAGCGGCTCCGGTTACGGCTGCGAATCCAGGGGCTGTCCCATCGACGAACTCGATACCACGTTCGCGCATGATCACGTCGTTGGCTGCTCCAAGCCATATCCCGTCAACAGGATTCGGTCCGATCAGATATTTGCATGCCTCAATGACTTCGCACGCGAAAAGTGCTGCCGCGCCAGCATCAAGGGCGATACCGAGATATGGTAGCCATGTTTTTTCAGTTGGGCGTGCCGGCAGGAGTTTTTTTGCTCTCTGAATTATATTTCTTAGGTCGGACAGTTTTTCCATTTTTTCGCCGGTGAACGAATATATAACTGGCAGATAATAAGCCGTGCTTGGGAATCCAACCGGACTGGATTCGCCTTTCTCCTTTATTGCCTTTTCGAGGATGGCCTCGGCTTTGGCCACCCATTCGATCGCTCCGTCGATTGCGCTTCCGCATATTATTTTAGACATTGCTTGCTCTCCTATCTTTCATGTCCAGAAGCTTTCGTTCGGCTTTCTTGTTTATACCAAGATTGTCGCGAGCTTCCTCTATAGTTTTAATCACCCATTTAGCGGCTTCCATAGGATCCTCTATCGTCACAAAAGCGCCACCGAACATCTCTCTTGCTTCCTTTTCAAGATATTTCGTCACATTTTCAGACCCCGATATGTGGAATGGAACCCCAAGAACCACATCAATTCCTGATGCCACGAAGTAACAGCCGATGGCAACGGCTTTTTCGCTCATCCATTCGGGAGCCACTCCCACAGCGGGAAGTTTTGATATATCGTCTCCTAGTCCGCCTTCCTTTACTATTTCAGTAGCTGCTTCCAAGATTCTCACGTTGTCGACGCAGCTGCCCATGTGTAGCATTGGCGGTATCCCGACCGTTTCGCATACCTCGCGCAGTCCTTGTCCCGCGAACTGCAGTGCGGTTTCAGGTGTCAGACATCCGGCTTTTCCTGAACATTGTGCCGAACATCCAGTCTGCAGGACGAGAATATTGTTTTTTATGAGTTCAGCGGCGAGAACATTATTATATACATCGCTTGTTGATTTGACGTTGTTGCAACCTACTATGCCTGCCACACCCCTTATCCTACCTGAGATTATTGCATCGTTCAGAGGCCGGAATGAAGCGCGAAAAGTTCCGCCCAGCATATAGCGGATTGCTTCAACGCTGAAACCTGCGACAAGAGGATTCTTGTATTGAGGAATCGCGACTTTCGCAGGATCCCTTCTGCCGTAATTATCGACAGCCTTCTTTATTAATGATTTTGCAGACTCGTAGGCGTTGTCTTCGTCGAAATCGAAATATGTAGCACCGATTGTGCGTGCTATATCGGCAGCGGCGACGATTTCCGTGTGATAATGTTTTGCGACTTGTGGTAGACTTGGCATTACGCACTGTACGTCGACCACCATCATTTCGACCGCGCCAGTGATTATAGCCAGTTCCTGCTGGAGGAAATTACCGGCCACTGGAATTCCACGCCGCATCAGAACTTCATTTGCAGTACAACACAGACCCGCAAGTGTTACGCCCTTCGCTCCGGCCTTTTTTGCGTATGCTATAATATCCGGATCACTAACCGCGGCGGCGAGCATCTCGGAAAGGGATGGTTCATGGCCGTGAACTATTATATTTACAGTGTCAAGCTGAAGTACTCCGAGGTTTGCACTACTGCGAACAGGATTGGGGGTTCCGAAAATTATGTCTGAAACCATTGAAGCGATGCGCGCTCCACCCCATCCATCGGCAAGTGATGTGCGGAACGCCTGGTTCAGAATATTCTTGTAATCGTGATCCACTCCCATGTGCGTGCGGTGCATTGATTCAACGACCATTCGGTCAATTCCAAGCGGTTCCACTTTTGTCTTCTTCCATATAGCCTGTTGTTTTTCCGGGGCGAGACGCAGTGTCCTGAGGGTTTCTTCCTGCGAGGAGAATTCCTTTATAAAAATTTCTGAAAGTTCGAGGGCTATTTGTTCATTGCTGCGACCCTCGGTCTTGATGCCGTAGTATTGCGAATATCGCAGAAGCGCGGTCTCGTCTTTTATCGCATAGTCCTTTTCCTTGCCTTCGGCGACTTTCTTTAGAAGAAGGACAAGATGGCGTCCGTGATCCGAATGGGCCGCAGTTCCGGCCACGACTTCGCGCAGATAGTTCCTTGCGACGATTGTGTCGGCATTTGCTCCGCATATGCCAAGCGGCGACTTCGGAGTAATTCTGCAAGGTCCCATATGGCATATCTTGCAGCATACTCCAGATGTCCCGAACTTGCATTGATTTTTTTGCGTGTCATACCTGCTAAAACACGTCTCAATGCATTCCTTATCCGCCTTTTTTAGGACCTCTATGGAAGCCGGATCCGACGCTCTGTCCTCCGGCTTTATAGTCATATGCGCTTTAACTGTTTCATTACTCATCTGCATCTCTCCTTAGGATATAATCAAAATGTTTTCTTTATGAATTCATCTATCAAGCCTACAACCTCGTTGTTCGTTGAAAGTCTGATGACAGGATCGCCTTTCTCAGACAGTGACGCGAGTTCATCATTGTCCGGCAGGGATATGACTGAATCCGCTTCAGTCTCATTTTTTAGGGACATTGCTTCTTCTGGAAGTTTTCCATTGCGGGTTCTGTTTATAAAAATACAGAGCTTGTTGAAATCTATCTTCATCTCAAGAGCGAGTTTATGAAGTCGCCTTATGGTGTCAATTCCATTTTTTGATGGATCTGCGACCATCACCAACAGATCGACTTTTGAAACGATTCTCCGTGAAAGGTTTTCCAATCCAGCCTCATTGTCGATTATCACATATGGATAAGCTGATGAAAGTTTTTTGATGACATCCCTGAGCACGTTGTTCGCGAAGCAGTAGCAGCCGGGACCCTCAGGCCTACCCATCGCGATCATATCGAAATCCTTTGCTTCGACCATGCATTCGGCGATCTTCATTTCAAGCATTTGCTGCTTTGCTAGTCCGGATGATTTTCCCTTTGAGGCTTCGGTACGGACTTCCTCGCGGATTCGACCAACAGTGTTTTCTACCTTTACTCCAAGAACGGTGTGCAGACACGAATTCGGATCCGCGTCAACGGCTAGAGCCGGCTGGCGCCCATTCGCTATTAGACGGTTGATGATAAGACCGGCTATAGTCGTTTTCCCGACCCCGCCTTTGCCTGTTATTGCTATTGTATAGGGCATAAGTTATTAGTTATAGGTTATAGGTGACGGTTAATGAGTTTTTCAGAGATTGCAACATTTTTGTTAATGACACTAGTTCATCAATAATAATTTTTCCATCTTTTTTGTTTATAATTCCAATTTGGATTGCTATATATACTGAGTCCGCAATTCTGCCGCAGATCCTTTTGCAATGTTGAGGAATCGGCGAAAATCAGAATTGCTATTTCTGTCACACCCTTCGGCAATATTAGAAGGAATAGACAACTCAGACCTCAATATTTGTTCCTTAATCCAGAAGGACTTTGTGCCTTCCAGTAATTCATGGAGCTTAACCGTAAGACGACATGATTTTTTCCAGACATCAAGATTTTCAAAATTAGATTTCATTTTCAACCTATTTTTCGCTATCACTATCGTAATTGTGAAATGAGTTCATTCGATTACTAATGCGACGGTGATAACAACAACGATGAAATTGTTTAGGACACCGAACGACTTCTTCCTTGCTAACTTATAACCTTTAATCAGTGTGCATGCGGTTTTCCACAGCCGTCGCTGACTCTTGAAAGCTCGGCCTTCACTGCGGCAAGTTCCTCTTTCAAGGCAAAAAGCTTTTCGGCTTCCATTCCTTTCTTCTCAAGAGTTTCGATCTTGTCTTCGAGATCCTCGATCTCCGTCATCATCTTTATGTATTTCTGCTTCTGGACGTCTGTATTCATTTGAACATCCTCTCAAGATTGTTTAAGATTGATTCAAAGGATTTTCTAGTTTCAGGCTCTATTCCTTCTAGAACTGAGTTTGCCTTCATGTCCGACTTTCGGACCTTTTGGGAAAACGGAATCATTCCAAGTATCTCGCTTTCCGGAAATGAATCCCTCACAAAGGTCTCGTCTTCGTTGCTTGATATCCTGTTTGCGACAATGTAAACCCTCTTAAGTCTGATGTCATGCGCCATTCCAATGATAGCCTTTGCGCAGTCTACCGAACGTTGTCCGGGCTCGACGACTATCAGCATTCCGTCTACACCGCTAGCCG
>CAZXAC010000199.1:0-4907 GCA_964638335.1 uncultured Lentisphaera sp.
TATACTTACGACACCTTCAACAGGCAGGCCATACCATCGGTGCTCAAGAACAACAAGGGAACTGAGATTGCCGGAGAAAGCAGGGCAACAAATGCCGTCACCAAAGTGGTTCTATCTGGTACGGCCACAGGCACGTTCGATTTTGCATACAACAGCCGCGGCAAGCTTACTTCCGTTACCAGGCCTAATGGAACAACATCGACCTACACCTACGACGATGCCGGCAGGATTTTAAGCATTGTCCACGGAGGAGGTTCGGTTGATTTTACCGTCAGCTGCGTTCCTGACGCGATCGGGAATCTCTGCAGCGAGACATTCTCCGGCACATCATATTATTCTTCAAATCTTTCTCTGGCTACAAGCACCTTGTTTACATATAATGCCGCTGGACAGATCATCAAGAAAGGCGCCTTGGCCTGCATAAGCGATGCCGATGGAAACGTCACAGATCTGGGAGGAGGAACAGTGAAATGCACTTACGACCCGGAGAACAGGCTTACGCAGATGGTCACCAAGAACGGCACTGTGCTGACCACGACCAAGAACACGTACAACGCCAACGGGCAAAGGGTCAAAAAAGACAAAGCCGGAAATATTCTGGTCTACCATTATCTGCCATCCGGCATACTGCTCTTCACCACCGATGGATCCGATACGCTCGTAGACACAAATATATTCGCGGGATCCACACTCCTTGCCACCTACAAGGAAGATGCGGCGGATCTGATATTCTATTACGGGGATATGCAGGGCAACGTAAGATTCATCACTGACGACACCAGCGCCCTCCTTGTGAAATACGATTACCTTCCATATGGACAGGTAAGCATAAGCAAGCTTGGCGTAAATGATGCGCTCATCGATTATAATTATTTCACTTTGAACGGTCTGCTCGGGGTGCAGGATGAAGGCAATGGGACGTTCTGTATGGGCAGGAGGTTCTACGAAGCCGCTTCGGCCCGCTTCCTAAGCAAGGATCCTTTGGGTTTCAAACCGGGTCCAAATCTCTATCAGTTCGGAAAGGCCAACCCTGTGATATATGCAGATCCTACCGGTATGGAGCCTAGGAAGACAAAGACCGTTGTCCCCGACGCAAACAAGGAGATGGAAACCGCTTTACAGACGATTGAAAAAACCGATCCGGCCCTTGCTGCTGACCTTAAGAAGAAGGTCATAGTAGATACGGGATTCCAGGAATCAGGCAAGATTGAATTCAATCTTACCGGCGACAACAAGATCCGCATCAATCCGTTCATGCAGGATAGTAAGGAGGATCTTGTTAAAACCCTGAAGCACGAGGCAGAACATGACAAACAGTATGGATCAAATCTGAAAACCGGATGGAATATCCTGCGGCGCTTCGTTGAAACTCCTGTCAACATGGTTACAAACATAGCTGCAAATGCAATAGAGGGGGTTGAACTTATCGGCGAAGACGACCATTGGGATCCAATGGAGATAGAAGCATATGAGGCTCAGGAGAAATAATTAATTACAAGGAGTTTGCAACATGAGAAATATAAGAACGATACTATTAATCTTATCCGTGTCAATATCTTTATTCCTTTCATCCGCCATCAATGCCGGAATCGTAGATTATACCGCCACCTATTCATATGACGCAAACAACTGCCTGGTGAAAGTCACCTATTCCAATAACAGGACGGTCAATTATTCCTATGACAACAATGGAAATCTTAGCTCCGTAACTTATTCCGGAGACGCTGTAAGCGGACCCGTAATTAACACCCAGCCTACGTACAGCCGTGCCTTCTCGGGCGAAACATTGGTCCTCAAGGTGATCGCCAGCGGCAACGGGCTTAGCTACCAATGGTACAAGGATGGGGTAGCCCTCGTCAACGGAGGAGATATTTCGGGGGCAGATTCTGCATCCCTTTCAGTTGCAAATCTTGATACGGCCGACGCAGGCAAGTACTATTGCATAATAACCGATGGCGACGGAAAAACAAAGGAAACTGACCATGTCAATGTGTTTGTGCCAGATTCTGCAATCTCCGATCTCTGGACTTCGACGACATATCTTGCTCCGGGATCGCGCTTCGAGATCTATAACTTCGAAATTCCGTACATGACCGGCAACTTCGTCGCTACACCTAAGCTCCTAATGGGAGAACTAGTTGCCCCTGTCAACGGTCTTACAAAGGCCTATGCCTTATCGCTGGTGTCTCTGCCCACTGTCCTGCTGCCAAAAGACAAACTGCAGTGCCTATGGACTTCCGCCGTGCTACTGTACAACAGCGCCAGCTTAACCAGCTATTATACTAGAGGATTCAACTGCGCTGAATTCCTAAATTCCGTTCCGCAGTACGACAAGGACACTTTCATAAAGATACAGGTCACTGGCGGCACGGTCCAGTATCTAAGCCGTTTCTTTACGCTTGTGCCACCGGTCATCACCGATGTAAAGGATACCGGCAATATTTCAATAACATCGGCCTCCGCCGGAGATACAATAACCATAACAGGTGATTATTTCGGGCAGAGTTCCCCGAGCGTGTGGATGGAATACAAGATCGCGGGCAAGCCCGAAGTAAAGAAACTCGTACTCAAAGTGCTCACTCCGTTGGAATATTCCAGTGGCAAAAATGTCGCAGCAATGAGCTGTATGAATGTAGATACGGGAGAAAGCAAGATCAGGGTGCTGATCCCCGCCACCCTTCCCGTGGGAATCATAAAAGAAAATAACAACATAGTGATCGAGAACAAACAGGGTATCGCAACGTATCCGTTTGATCTGAACTAGTAGATCATATTTACAGCTCGCACCTGTTCTCAGGCGGAGTTTTTTAAATGAACAGAAACTGGAAAATTGCGATATTCGCAGCTGCAATCGTCATTGTCGGGTTGGCAACAATTAGATTCCTTCCACTTCCAAGCAACCTTTCAATTGCTCAAGTTCCTTCATCCAAAGCAAAAGCTCCATATTTCCTCGGAAGGAATTCCGTGCATGATACAAACAGCGTACCAAATCCCGCCAGCAAAAATAAGGAGCTTCCTGGAATTGCCGAGGAATTCATGGCCTTGGACGAGTCAGGAAAGGTAAATTATCTAGCAAACATGGAATTCTTGGAGGCATCTGTTATTGATGTGGCGCTCGATGATGTTTCCGAGGACGTCAGGCTTGTAGCGGTTAACAGCCTCAGTGCATTTGCCGAAGACGGGAAGGATGTATCCGCTCATCTCGCAAAAGCCTTCAAGGATGAATCCGAGAATGTCAGAGATTCCGCATTTGTTGTGATGGAGTCGATCCCTGACAGGCGTACCGTACTTAGCCTTATGGATTCCGCCTTGGATTCTCCTTATCCCGACGCCAGGATCAGTACAGTAAAATCCTTTATAAACACGGATTCCAGCAGGGATGAAGTCCGCAACATGATTATCAAGGCGCTGTCTGACACCGATGAAGATGTTCGTTTCTGGGCTCTTGCATGCGCCGACTTCATGTGGGATAAGGATTTCACTTCCGAAAAGGAAGCCCTCAAATTCATCAGGAAGTAAAATTGTTCAATCCAACTCCCCAGTTTGAACGAGGGGAACGAAGTATATCCGCCTGCCTGCGATGAGATTGCGAATGAACTTTTCCAGGGCTAAATTTTTCTGCTATCGTATGCCCAGTTTAGCAATGCCTGTCTTTGTTTTTTGCGGCAGGCAAGGTCACCTATTTTGCAATGCTTCTTTATTTGAGCGATATGCCTTTTCATCGCTTTCCATCTTTTGATCTGTCGTTCATCGTCCGGGCATCGCCTACCGATGTAGTATCTGCAATACCATTGAAACCATCCTCTCGGATCTTCATGATAAATCCATCCTTTTTCCTTCCAAACAGACAAAGGCTGAGAGGCATTTACTCCAAAATAATTCAATTTGGGATCATGACGTTCGCGACATAGCTTTGCGTTGGCAAACCAATCCGCTGGAAATTCTTTTCTGCAATCTGTCATGTATTTGCCGCCGAAAACCCCCATTTCCAGCATCTGCTTTGGTGTTAGGTCAGGCAGGAAGTCCGGATGAAAATTCCTCCCAGCTGGCTCGGTAATAAAATAAGAGTAGCCCTTTTGCATCAGATCATCTACAATTACTTCTTGTTTTTTCATCGTATTTTACCCAATTCCTATCGGCTTGTGTATTCAATTCACCTGCGGCGGTCAGCCATCAGATTAAATGATTTGTTGGAATTCTTTTTCTTGCTGATTTCGTCGGGGTCGGAATCGGTATCGCTAATTTCCTGTACATATTTCGATCCCATCCAACATATTCAATCACCACGCGGTACGCGTCAAGTCTTTCGTGACCAAAACTCATATTGTTTCCTTTCGATACCGATTCCGACCCAGATTATCTTTTTCAAACTGCGTTTATATTTCGATTTTGGAAATCTTATTCCTGATTCCTGAACAGCCACCAAGTTCTCGCAATCGCCAGTGACGTAAATGAGAATATCATTCCGATCATTATTTTTATATTGTTCATCCACATGCCGGGGTAATCTGAAAATGCTCCGTTTGCCATTTGCAAAGCTGAGGCAATAGGATTAAAAGACAAAACCAGTGACAATGTCTCAGCAGAAATTCTCCCTCCCGCAACGAGAGGGAAAAAACTCAATACGCATATGGCGGCAGTTATAATATATGCTGATGCCGTGGCAGCCGCGGTGTTTTTCGATACGGAAGAACTAAAAAGTCCAGCACTCAGAAAAACTAGGGAACTAAGCAATAGTTGCACTGTCCATATCACGACTCTCCTGTACACCAGCCAGAGTTCGGACCACCATTCCATGTACTTCGCTTTCTGCATTATTTCGGACCACCATAGCGGATCAGACAACGGTCTTTCAGGAAACAAATTCTGCTGTTCAAGGAAAGCCATTGTGAGCAGCACAAAGAAAC
>CAZXAC010000200.1:0-4900 GCA_964638335.1 uncultured Lentisphaera sp.
GTCGAAGGTCTCATTCACGTATCTGAAATGTCATGGACCAAGAGAATCACTAGGGCAAGCGATGTGTTGTCGGTAGGCGAAGAAGTCGAAGCTGTAATTCTGGATGTCCAGAAGGACCAGAAAAAGCTCTCGCTCGGATTAAGGCAGACAACTCGCAATCCATGGGAAATACTTGCTGAAAAATATCCTTCCGGAAGCAGGATAAAGGGCAAAGTAAGAAACATGACAAGCTACGGGGCCTTCGTTGAAATAGAAGAAGGAATAGATGGGATGATACACGTTTCCGACATGTCATGGACGCGAAAGATAAACAATCCGGCTGAGCTCTTGAGCGCAGGTCAGGAAGTTGAGGCGGTCATACTGGAGATAGATCCCGCCCAGCAGAGGATATCCCTCGGAATGAAACAGATAGAGTCCGACCCTTGGGGAGATATCGAAAACCTCTACAAGATAGGTGATATCGTCAAGGGATCAGTAAGCAAGATCACCGCTTTTGGCGCCTTCATAGAAATGGCGAGAAAGATTGACGGACTCATACATATATCGCAGATAAGCGATGAGCATGTAAAACGTGTTAAAGACGTCCTGAAAATCGGTCAAGAGGTTGAAGCTAAGGTAATCAAAATAGACAAAGAGAACAGGCGTATAGGTCTTAGCATCAAGGCTGTCAACATGAATATCTCCGAAGATGCCCTTAAGGCGGTAGGAGAGGAAGTTTCCATCGCCTTAGGCAAAGCTATGGCTGGAGTTGGAGAAATGCTTGATGAAGATTCTCTCGCCACTCTCGACCAGTTCGGGAAGGACGAGGAAAACGAAAAACAGTAACTCCTCTAAACCGTATCTGATCAAATAATTAAAGCCCTTGCGATTTTCGCAAGGGCTTTTTTTTATCGCATATGGCGATTTCCGGAATCGGCTCGCTCTGACCAATTGCTTCCAATCTTTATATTGTGTGTCACCGGTTTAAAAAAAGACTTTGAATGATAGATTATGTCATATGGACAAAGAATCTGCGCAGAAAAAAAAGGTCATTTACGTTTGCGATGACCTAATGCTTGGCGGTTGGACTTCCATCGTAGCGATGATCCTAGAAATGCGCAAGCGCGGATATCTTGTTTCTGTTGTGACACTTTTTGGGAAGGGATATTATTCAGACCTCCTTGAAAAAGATGGCGTAAAGGTTGAATGCCTATATCTAACCAAATTGAACCTTCCATTTAAGCTCCTGAAGCTTTTCTTAATATTAAAGAAAGAAAAGCCTGACGTGGTACATACAAATCTTCATTATTCCGATACTTTTGGAATACTGTGCGCTTATGCAGCAGGAGTAGAAAAACGGATAATACATATTCATTCCATTCGGGAAAAATACAGACACCCATTACAGACTCTTAAAAAAATTGTAATGTCAAAGGTTTCAAAAGCCATCGCCGTCTCGCATGCCGCATCGGAAGACTTCAAGAGAGACAATCCAGCATTTGCCGCTGAAATTGAAGTCATCCCTAACGGAATAAACATTTGCGAATTTCGCAGGCGTTTTTCTGAATCAAAAATGAGAAAAAAAGATTTTCGGTTATCAGAGAACACTTTCACTGTTTTAACGGTGGCAAACTTTAAGTGGCAGAAGGGATATGAGTATCTGGTAGAGGCAGCGGAGATAATTGGCGAAGGGGTACATTTTCTAGTCGCTGGGTACGGCCCCGAGGAGGGAAAAATAAAAAAAATGGTTGCCGAAAGAAAACTGGACGGCAAGTTGACTTTTTTGGGAGCGAGGACAGATGTGCCGGAAATTATGAAGGTAGCTGACGCCTTTTTACTGCCATCCGTTGTTGAACCTTTTGGGATATGCATAGTTGAAGCTTTTTCAGTCGGAATGCCAGTGATGGCAAGCGCTGTAGACGGAGTAAAGGAAATATCCAGACATATGGTAAATGCCATTCTTGTCGAACCTGCCAATCCCGAGCAGATATCTGATGCGATCAAAAGATTGCGATCAGAAGAGAAATTGAGACAAACTCTCAAGGGGAATGCAATTTTAGCGTCAGAAGATTTTAAAATTGAAAAAATATCTGATTATGTGCAAAAAGAATACGAGAGATTAGATTAGAAGAGCCCATTTCAAAATTGCCGATGGAGCGCCGGTCCTACTTGTCTCGGCGTAGCTGAAAGCGAAGACGGATGACCGGCTCCATAGCCAGCCATAGGGCTGGCGATCCTTTTAAAAGGCAATTTTGCAATAGGCTCAGGCTCTAAGCCAATCGGCAATAGGTTTGGATAATTGTAATAATTTTGCGTAAGTTTCAATTTTATCTTATTGGGATCTTTTTATGTGTGGAATAGCTGGAATTATCTGTTCATCTTCTTGCAATATGCGATCTGAAATAGAGAGCATGACTTCCAAGCTTTCGCATCGTGGTCCAGACGGATTTGGATATGCGTCAATGTCACCAGAAAAATCTCCTTCGGTATCCTATGGAGGCAATCTCCCCGATATTCATTCAAGAGTCTTTTTTGGGCATCGAAGATTGGCGATCATAGATATTGAAGGCTCGAAACAGCCCTTGTTCAATGAGGACGGAACGGTGGGAATTGTTTTCAATGGAGAGATCTACAACTATCTTGAACTTGCTGATGATTTGAAGGCGAAAGGGCATATCCTTAAAAGCAGTGGAGATACTGAGACGTTGGTACATCTATGGGAGCAGTATGGAGAGGATATGCTGGAGCATATTGTCGGAATGTTCGCGTTTGCCATATATGATTCAAGAAGAGATTTGGCTTTTATTGCTAGAGACAGATTCGGTCAAAAACCGCTTTATTATTTTAAAAGGGGTGCAGCCTTTTTCTTTGCCTCTGAATTGCAGGCTTTTTTCGGTTTGAAAAATTTTCATTCATCTAAAGTTTACTCCCCATCTATAGCGCAATATTTCAGGTATGGTTTTATTCCTGGGCCCTCTACAGCATATGAAGGCGTGTTTTCCCTGCCAGCGGGGAACTTTATGACTATAAAAAATGGCGTTAATACCAGTATACAAAGATATTGGAAACCAAATGTTAGCGGCGAAATATCTTGCCCCGATTTGAATAAGATAGAAAGTTTGCTGGATGAATCCGTTAAAATAAGGATGAGATCAGATGTGCCGTTTGGAGCCTTTCTATCAGGGGGAATAGATTCCGGGCTCGTAACCGCATCCATGGCCAAACAAGAGGGAAAAAGAACGAGGACTTTTACGGTAAGCACTGGCAAAGAATATTGGGAGGATGAATCTGAAGCTGCCGCAGATACCGCACATCATATTGACTCCGAACACCATGAGTTGAAAGTGACCCCCGATTTCATCTCCGTAAGCGAAATGCTTGCGAAACATTACGGACAGCCCTACGCTGATCACTCCTCAGTTTTGACTTACTACATAAGCAGGGAAACTAGGAAATTCGTAAAAGTTGCGCTGACCGGAGATGGAGGTGATGAGCTTTTCGCTGGATACAACGGTTATCTAAAAACAAGCTTATACGACATTTTGGGAATTATCCCGTTTCATTTGCGCTCAACTATTGGGGAAATTCTAAGCGGCCTCCAGTTTAAATCAGCAAGACGTGATATGCGCGATGCAATTCAGTCGGCATTCCCTCTGCCGCAAAAAGGAGAGAATATTACATCATTATTCCATAGGAAATGGCGGGAAGAAGTATTTGAAGATGATTTTAAAAAGACAATAAGCGAATCAATAGATTCTGAAATAGAAAAATTTACTTGTTATTACAATGAGGCTTCTTCAAAACATCCCCTAGATAAATGGCTGGAAGCCGATCAAAGGCTTTATCTGTGTGATGATATTTTGTGCAAACTGGACATAGCCTCAATGTCCGTGTCTCTCGAATGCAGATCTCCTTTTCTTGATCACAGGCTTGCGGAATATGTAAACATGATCTCCTCATCTGCGAAAATCGCAGGAGGGCGCAGTAAGGCGATACTGAGAGATCTCGCCCTTAGAAGATTGCCGCAAAGAACAAGCAGGCTTCAAAAAAAGGGATTTTCTATGCCCCTGGGTAAATGGATGCGGAAGGATTTGAAGGGGGTGATGCGCAGTCTTATATTTGACAGAAAAGAGTCTTGGACGCCGTTTCTTAAATACGATGCGGTTAAGCGTATGTGGGATGAGCATCAGTCCGGGGAATTCGACCACCATATGCGGCTGTGGATGATAATAATGCTGGGAAAAAGCTTCCAGCGTAAATAAAATTTATGTACTTAGATTCTTTTTGACTACAAAAAAACGGAACAAGGTAATAAGGTGGCTAAAGAGTCTTAATTTTTTTGGAGAAAATATGCAGCTTGTGATAGACGGTACTCCAGCAATCAACGACGTAAGAGCGATAAGACGCTATGCATGGAATCTCGTACATCAGATAAGCGTGATAGAATCGGAAATTGAATGTACTGCGCTTTATCTTGGCGTGGGGAATCTTGCTGTTGGCAAGTTGCCCGGTATTGAAAGTTCGAAGTTTAAGAGAGTTCGTTCATCTATACCTGGGAAATTGCTCAACCTCGCTTGGGAAATGGCATCCTTCCCTGACGCCGAATTCTTGGTTAAAAGAAAATTCGACATATTTCATTTTTTGGGTGGGGCGACTTACATCCCAGTTAAAAATGGTACTGTTATCACTACCATGCATGGATTTGCCCAGCAGATGATTCCAGACTTGATGGACAAGAACCTAGCGTCTGGGGTTATTAAAAGGCTTGAGCGGACCGTTTCCAGGTCGGACTGCTTCATCACGGTATCCGAGACCAATAAGACGGAGTTGAACCAGCTTTGGGGAGTTTCTCTCGATAGAATAAACGCCATACCTCTGGGGGTGGGTGATGAGTTCAAGGTTCTGGATGGCATAAGCAATC